>NZ_JAACGG010000132.1:0-3314 GCF_022810525.1 Candidatus Cardinium sp. cByotN1 | reverse complement strand
CCTTAAAGCTGGAAAAACAGCATCCACCCTGCAACATCCATTGCAACTGTTTTTCTGATCATCTGTAAACGAAGCTTTCTGATTGTACTTTTTTCAAAGGGCGCTTTTTACTAGCACTAAGCCATAGTGGTGAACGAAAACTGTAGAAATTATTGTTTAGTTTTTCAAATTCCTTAAGTTCAGGTTATGAAAAAATCTCCTTAGTGCTAGGAAAATTATTGCTGTGTGTATCAACCCAATGAAAACCAAACAACATCCCCCTTTTGTAGCAGCTGTTGTCAACCATTTGAATCAGGGAGATAGCCTAGGGAAACGGCTTATTGTATTTCCTACGCAGCTATCTATTGATTATTTTAACCTCTTCTTAGATAAGAAGAAATGGCAAGACTGTGTGACCTGTTTAACCTTGCATCAGTTCATTTTGACCCATAGTAGCCTCAAACTATTACCTAATATAGCCTTGCTAAGCAAGCTCCATTGCTTAGCTGAGCAAATATTAAATAGAAAAGAATCTTTCGAGCAATTTTGTAGTTGGGGGATTTCCCTGCTAGAAGACTTTAGTAGTATAGATACCTATCTGGTCAATAGTGCTTCGTTGTTTGCCTCTTTACTACAGCAAAAAAAACTAAACAACAATTCTTTTGTAGAAAAAACGCTCTTAGCATCTCTTAAAAAGTCTAGAACCTTATCGCTAGACCAACCAATGGAAGCGCTTTTTTTTTGTCAGCAGTTACCTATGCTTTACGAAGCTTTTAGAGAAAAATTAATAGAAAAAGGGGAGGGATATGAAGGATTATGCTACCAAGCGGCTCAACCTTGTCCGGAAATAATGGCTACCTATCAGGAATTAATCTTTGTTGGATTTAATTTGTTAACCCCCGTTGAAGAGCGTTTTATTAGGCAATGCCATTTGCTTGCTTTAACCACCTTTTTTTGGGATGTTGATACCCATTATTTAGATAATGAGATCAACCTAGCGGGCCATTACCTGCGTCAGCATAGGGAAAAAAAATGGGTTGAAAACAGCTTCTCCAAGCTTACGTATTTGAATGATCCTCATAAAAAAGTTTCCCTAATAGAAGCATCCAGTATAGTAGCACAGGTAGAAGCGATAGTAGTTGCCTTGCAAACCAAAACAGATGATGGCCAACCCAAGTTTTTGCCCGGACAAACCGCCATAGTAGTTAGTGGTAGCCAACTACTTATACCTTTACTGGACCGGCTCTCTAACCTACCTATTCCGCTGCATGCCAGATTAGATTATCCATTTAGTGCTACCGTTATATATAGCTTAGTAGTCCGATTGGTGCAACTTTGGGAAGCTTCTATGGCTACTCCGGTGCAGCCAGAAATAGCCAGCCATTTGGCGGATGTGTTAGCCTTATGTTATCCCTTTCTGCAAGAAAAAAGCCAATTAGAGATCACTGCTATGCGTCCATTACTCCAAAAAGATGGATCAAATGGTACGTTATATCAAGGTGGCTTTGAGCTATTTGATCTATGGTTGAATAAGGGTCGTAAGGGCCTTTTGCCTTACCTTACAGAAGGGTTAACCTATCTCTATGACCATTTTGTAGAGACCCATTCTCTTTTCTTGGAAGTGAATAAAAGCGCATTAAGCTATCTATTGGAATATATAGAGGGATTAGTCGCAGAAATGATAGCGTGTTCTATTCCTTTTTTCTTGAGTGGTTTAAAAGGAAGTAAGATATTATTGCATAAAGATAATCCCTTACTAGGGCTTTATATTGTAGATGTTGCTGATTCCTATAATTTAGATTTTGAACATGTTTTCTTTTTGAACATGAATGAAGGCCACTTTCCTAAGCCTACCCATCGTGATTCTTTTTTACCGTATGATCTACGCGCTAGTTTTGGGTTGCCGGTAGATAAAGTAGTGGAAAATAAGGTTGCGTATGGATTTTATAGATTACTGCAGCGTGCTCAAAATATTTGTGCTTACTATACTCAAAAAAATCATTTAGATAGTTCTAATGAAATGAGTCGATTGTTAATACAATTGACTTTTGATAGCCAGTTAAACATAACAACTTCTCATCATGCCATTAACCCCTTACCAAGTGCTAAAACCGCTATAGTTATTGAGAAAGATCATGGAGTGATGCAGTTATTAAGTAAATTTTTGGTGCACGAAGGGGCAACTGCCTCTAGTTTAACCCCTTCTGCGTTAATTACTTATTTGTCTTGTCCGCTTCAATTTTATTTTAAATATTTGCTTCAACTAAAGCAGACGCGCCTTCCAAGAGATGAATCAGAAGCGCTACAATTGGGCACATTATTGCATCATATTATGGCCAGCTTGTACCAACCTTTTGTAGGTAAGCAGTTAGATAAAAAAGGTATCACCCAGCTCAAATCAAAGATACAAACAGGGATAGATCAAGCTATATCTAGGCAAAAAACCTCACTCAGCAGTCCTATGTTACTCTATGCGCTATTGGAAAAACTCTTAGCGCGTCTATTGGACCTAGATCATGCCGGTACACCATTTACTCTTTTGGGGATTGAAGTAGCCATAAAGCACCCCATAGTGCTAGATGGTGGGTCCATACAGCGAAGGATTTGGTTGAGTGGAGTAATAGATCGTATAGATAGGCCAAATAATTTTATACGTATTATTGATTATAAGACAGGTCTGGTGAATAATAAAATTGAGCACATCGTTACCCTATTTGATAGGACTAAGATTAAAAAAAACAAAGCTATTTTTCAGCTATTTTTTTACACTTGGCTCTTTAAGACCCAATATCGATCGGATGTGTCGCAACCGATCATGCCTTATCTGATTCCTATTCGGGAGCTTTTTGGGGAGGATTATAGGCCTGGTATTTTGATCCACAAACTCGATGATGGCAAAAATTACCAATGCATAAAGGATATTATGCCTTATGCAGCACTATTTGAAGAGGGGTTAAGTACCTTGCTTTCAGAAATATTTAATCCCGCTGTACCTTTTGTACAAACAGAAGATTATGCCATATGTAGCTATTGTCCATATGTGCGTATTTGTCAAAGGGATTAGCAGGTATGCTTCATTTACTGTTTGCTTGGGCAACAGCTAAGATACAGATTCTATATCTATTCAGGCCATGGCGTCGACTTAGTGATCATATTTACTTGACTATTAAGTGGAATAGCATTGTTTTGAATGGATGATTAGTAGGTCATCTGGCTTATCAGTGCTATATCTATGTTTTGAAAAAAGCTCTCCCTTCTAAAAATTGGCGATCAGCAAGCATAGTTCACCAGATAAAAAGAAAAGCAGTTGCAGGGAGGAGCCACCCTGCAACATC
>NZ_JAACGG010000131.1:0-3403 GCF_022810525.1 Candidatus Cardinium sp. cByotN1 | reverse complement strand
TGATTTTTTGGTTACTTTTTTATCAAGAAAAAAGTAACAACAAAAATTCATTTTCTACTAATTTCGTGTACGCAAACCAAAGAGTTGCTAAATATAATCGGAGAAAAACCACAGTCGTGAACGGATACTTTTCTATTTCACCTATTACAAAATTTACACAATCTGCTAAAGAACTTTTTTTGATTCATATATCGAGTAATATTTTTAGAGGCAGGCGTTTTCGATAGTTTTTTGCTCATTCCATGTAGCAAATCCATTCACTATGAGCCAATAACTCTTCTGGGTGAAAAGTTTGTAGATACCTATTATCTTGCTTGATTTTTTTATTAATGTGTCGAGCAATACTATAACAGACATTTTGAATAGCTTCTTGCTTTCTACATTTGGAGAAACCATTCATTAGCTTGACTAAGTATTTTGGGTGAAACACTTCTAGATACCTATTATCTAGATCGATTGCTCGACAGATGCATAGAGCAATACTTCGAAGAAGATTTTGGATATCTTTTTGCTCTCTACATTTGGAGAAACTATGCACTAGCTTGACTAACCCTTGTGCATTAAATTGGTGAAGATAGTTATTATTTTCCTTGATTTTTTGATTGATGTATAGAGCAATACTTTGACAAACATTTTGAATAGCTTCTTGCTCTTTACATTTGGAGCAACCATTCATTAACTTGGCTAAGCCATTCACTAGATTCGCTAAGCCTTGTGAATCAAATTGGTTGAGGTATGTACCCTCTTGATTGATTTGTTGATTGATGTATAGAGCAATACTTTGACAAACATTTTGAATAGCTTCTTGTTCTCTAAATTTAGAGAAACCATGCACTAGAGTGACTAAATCTGGTTGATGAAATTGGTTGAGATATGTATCCTCTTGATTGATTTTTTGACTGATATATAGAGCAATACTTTTACAGGCACTTGCGGTATCTTGTTGTTCTCTACATTTAGATTTAGAGAAACCATGCACTAGAGTGACTAAATCTCGTTGACGAAGTTGGTTGAGATATGTATTCTCTTGATTGATTTTTTGACTGATGCATCGAACAATACTTTGGCAGGCATTTACGCCATCTTGGTAATAGTCCCATTTAGAGAGCTCATTTAATAATATGGATAACTCTTGTGGCTGACACAAGACGAGGAACATAGGACTTTGATTTATAGCTTGACTAAATTTTATAAAATTATTTATAAAATCACTTCTTGTAATATACTTGTCATTCTTATTTTTAGATAAAACATCCACTAAATCTTTAAGGTTACGCTCTGAAGCAGCTTTTACATCTGATTCACTAATTACATTATTTTTATTAAAAACAAGATACTCAATAACATAGCTAAGAAAATTTAACTTGAAATCCAATCCTTTAGGTAATCCAGATTTTTCAAACCCTGCTTCAAATATGCTATATGCATAAATAAGGTGTTTTACAGTTAAATGCTCTGGCGCTACATTATACCATTGACTGGTGGTTAGGTAGGCACAAACATTTTTTAATACTAAATTACGTTCATTATCAATATTTTTATCTGTTTCTTTCCCCTGACTACTTGGGTCTTGTACACTCCAGATATTGGACTTAACTAACCTACTACAGGATCCCAAGAAAGGCAAAAAAAACAAAATATTTTTTATTATAGATTTCATAACGGAAAGCTTTAAAATACGGTGTATGCTGTATAAGCATCATCAATAGGATATTAAACATTATTTATGATAAAGCAAATAATATTACAACATAACACACACTACGAACCACACATTTTAACCAAACCAATAAAATATCCATATAAGGCTACTTTTACCAAGGGTATGTGATGATCCTTGAGTACTTGGCCTAATAGGCGCCTTGCAATCCAATAATCAGTCGTATCGGACTCTTCCGTATCGTTATCTTGAACCATTACCTTGCCATTACTATCTTTTTTTATAAAGGGTAAGGCACCAGATGCTGCTGCAAGTTGCGGTTCATGAGATGCTAGGCTATTCAAGATAGCTTGGGTAGTATGGCCTACTAATCTATTTGGAAACTGTGTCTGTAAATTTTGGCGATATTTTTCTGTAAAATTTTCTAGTAATTGGTTCAGCGTTTGATCATAACCTGCTAGACTGGCATTAACCTTAGACATTAAATTCAAACTCTTAGAAGAAAATGCTATGCATCCATGAGCATAGTCTTTAAAGGTTTGGTTAATTCATGCATGTATAGGATTGAATGGAGTTTTGCCATAATTGAATAGCCACAAAATGGCTAATGGTGCATCTACATCTCGTTAAAAAAATATTGTAACGAACCGTTTCATAAATCAAAAAAAATATTATATTCCTTTTAGGCACTTAACTGTCAAAGAACACCCTTCAATCATAAGTGGTTGGTAACTTAATATTTTTTTAGCTATGACTTATCAAAAAATCAGCCTACGCTTATCACTGATTGTAGCTTGTATGTTTCTTGTAGTAGGATGTAGCCAATATCAAACATATCAAGCTGGTAGTGCGAAAAAACAGCTAAAGGAATCTAGCTTAGCATCTGACTCTCATGTATTAAAAACTACTGTTAAACCAGTAGATTTATCTTCCAAACATGACCGTAGTAAAATAAAAGCATTCTTTTATAAATGCAAGCACTCCCTTTTACTTTGGCCTGGTGTCACTTGGACAGCTAAATCACGTAAAATCATTGAGGAAGCTTTTCTTGATGCATCGGAATGTAGTTTTAGTAAAACGTACCATCTGTATGGATTCATGATCTATAATCTAGACACAGAAACTAAAATAAATAATAAAACAAGCGATGCAGCCTGCTTACTTGATCAATCTATTGAAGCGCTAGATTCCGAAGAGCTAGAAGACAATCTTAAAGCCACATTGGGAGATTTTTTCAAAAAAGAAAAACAAAATGATCTTTTTAAGTGTAAGTTTCCATGGGGCAGCGTCTTTATCTTTAAAAAAAGCCTGCCTTACAAAGGGAATTTTAATATCGTGCTATTACGCCCTCCTAAAATTGCATGTTATCATTTGTATGATAGAAAAAAAAACTCCTATAATAACACAGATGACCAGGGAATATATGTTTGCTCAGGGCACCCATACAAATGAAGAGACAAAACTGTCGCTTACTCGTTTGAAAGGTTTAATTGTAAACGATACAACTTAAAAGAATGGTTAGTTGGCTTGAAATAGCCAAACAGCTTGAAAGCCCCTGAAAGAGAAGTTTTGTTTTTTTAGCTATAAGCCTTGTTTTTAGGAGCTTTTACTCAGATCTTGTGTATCTGTTCAGGCAATGGCGTCAACTTAAGGGGTATATTTAATTGATTATTATATATAATAATATATAAAAAAACGCCCCTTGTAAAATAGTTGCGATCAGCAAGCGCCCCTTATAGCTGA
>NZ_JAACGG010000130.1:0-1658 GCF_022810525.1 Candidatus Cardinium sp. cByotN1 | reverse complement strand
TTTTTCCTAGCATAAGCCATGGTGGTGAACGGAAACGTAAAAAGTTGCGGAAAGTGCTCGTTACAACTGGAAAAACAGAATCTTTGCTCCAACCTACCTCTGAACTGTTTTTCTATTTCAGTTGTAACGGTCACTTTCTGATCGCAACTATTTTACAAGGGGCGTTTTTGGGTCCACTTTTGCCACATTAGTGTATAGATGCTTCAATCAAGCTATTTCCTTTCATCTTGTAAACTGTGCTTTCTAATCGTTGCTTTTTGCAAGCGCGGGTTTTTCTTAGCTAGCTTTACTCATAGCCTAAAGATAGTCTGCTTCGCAATTGCGCGATAGAGCCACTTTATAAGGCTTGTTACGCACCTGGGCATTTTTTATCTGCTGGATACAATGCTTCTATACGGTTCTGTAGCAATTTGCTCCTATTTGGTTGAATAGGGGCAGTTGAATTTCCCTCTTTAGAGGCTTCAACCTTGAGGTAGGATTCCAACTTATCTTTATCTATATATTTACAGGGGTCTATGACTTTTAGTATAGAACTAAATGTATCTACATTATTTGGTTTTGCTGCAGGTAGTTTTGCTGCAAAATCCAGGGTAGCAGTTATATCTTCTTTATGAAGCTTATCCACTCTATTTATTAAATAGTCAACTATATTTTGCTGTTCTAGCATTAATCCGTACTCTAGGATCCCAGTGCTATTGGTTGGATTAGTCTTCGCTCCCTTATCTATAAGGTATTCCAATGCTGCCGTATTGTTTGCTCCTATTGCATGATACAATAAAGGAAACCCGTCTGAAGCTTTAGCATCTGGACTTAAACCTTTTTCCATCAAACATGCTATAAGCTTTGGGTCACAATGAGCCTGCTCGATACTTTTGAGGGTCTGGTCATCTACAAGCATAGGATCACTAATAGTGTATGGGACTGCAAAGGTATTAATCCAATCTGGTTTGCGATTTTCTATGGTATCATTAATAGATACTGCAAGCTCATCTATGATACTATCATCAGCATTATCCGATTCTTTGTACTTTTCTATCGCCTTATGAACGAATGCTGCAAGCTCCTCTATCTGATGGGTCCTAGTAGCCGTAATATTCCATTCAGATGGCATAAAATCTTGTCCAGGAACTGGGCAAGTACCAGTAGCAAGCGCACTAGACTGATTGGTAAAATGTTTAACTATAAACCACCCTGGTACCAGGACTCCTCCCAACAGGATAACACCTCCAACTACCTTCGCTGCTATAGCTGTTACCGGATTGTTCTGATAGAATCTGTGGAGGCTATAACTACCAGTAGGATTAACAAGAGAATGATAGTGTGTATTTTGCTTTTTGTTGACACAATCCCTTGTGTTCACACAAGAAGTCAAGGTACTAAAGCCTAATAGGCTAATGAATAGGCCTACTTTGTAGTATGTATACTTTTTCATGGCGTTGATGCTTAAATTGTTTTTATTAATGCCCACCAAGCAGGCAGAATGATTTGAATGGACATGGAATAATACCAGGTGCTATTTGTTTTTTTCTATCTGCTGAACTTTATACTAAGGCAAAATAAAGTTCATGAGGCCTGCCGTAGCAGAACCTACGTATCCCTTTTAATTACTTAACCCTGTTATTTATTAATAATAAAAATTAAATACAATTGCAAATATA
>NZ_JAACGG010000013.1:0-4143 GCF_022810525.1 Candidatus Cardinium sp. cByotN1 | reverse complement strand
CCTGCAATCCATCCCGGCAACTGTTTTTCTTTTCATCTGTAAACTCCGCTTTCTGATCGCACTTTTTTCAAAGGGCGCGTTTTTTTTTCTAGCATAAGCCATAGTGGTGAACGGAAACAAAATTTTAGAACAACCTACTGTATTGCAGCTCGACTGAATAGGCACCTTATACTTTCATACTTATGGGTAATAGTAAGAGCTGTAAGGGGCGCTTTCCGCAACTTTTTACCAGGGCTTGATTTTTTACTTACTTTTTTATCAAGAAAAAAGTAAGATAAAAAAGCCTTATAACCAAATAAAAATAATTAAAAATTCCTTTTAAGTTGACGCCATTGGCTGTTCACTAGTGTAGCAGAAGCATACCAAAAAACGCACCCTTGGAAAAAGCGGCGATCAGAAAGCACCGTTTACAGATGAAAAGAAAAACAACGGCTTAAATCTACCCATGTTGGCCATCCTTAAGTGAACGCCATTGGTTGAACGGAAACAAGGATTTATTTTGATTTTTTCAAAAAACACCATTATATTTGCTTGATGATACAAGCAATTGAACAGATGTATCATAGTCTTAAAAAGGGGGATTAGCTCAGCTGGTTAGAGCACTTGCTTTGCAAGCAAGGGGTCATCGGTTCGAATCCGATATTCTCCACTTAACTTATTTTATCCAACACTAAAAGTCAATCTCCCCTAGCCTCTAATCATTTGATATGATCAAAATACGCACCCATTCTGAGGTCAAGCTATTGCAAAGAGCAGGCCATATTGTAGCGCTTTGTCATAACTTGTTACGGAATGCCATTCAACCAGGTGTCAGTAGCCTAGCCTTAGACAAAATGGTGGAAGAATTGATTCGAAGCCATAATGCTGATCCCGTGTTTAAGGGGTATCGCGGCTTTCCAAATGCTACTTGTATTTCTATCAATGATGGGGTTGTCCACGGCATACCCAGCAATCGCGTCTTGCAAGAGGGAGATATTATCAGCATTGATATAGGTGTAAAGTATAAAGGCTATATTGGAGATAGTGCTTGGACCTATCCCGTTGGGAACATTTCCGATGAGAAAAAAATTTTATTAACTCATACCGAAAAAGCGTTATGGAAAGGGCTAAGTGTTATCAAAGCAGGCATTCATCTTTCTGACATCTCTCATGCCATAGGTCAGTATGCTACAGCGCATAAGCTTAGCGTGGTAAAAGAATTGGGTGGGCATGGTGTAGGCACTAGGCTACATGAGCCACCTGAGATTCCAAATTATGGCAGACCTAATCAAGGGCCTATTATAAAAGCAGGTATGATACTGGCCATAGAGCCTATATGCAACCTTGGCCATTCAGCGATTAAAACTTTAGAAGATAGGTGGACCATTGTCACCAAAGATGGTCAACCCTCAGCCCACTTTGAACATACCATTGCTGTTGAGGAAGAGGGGTATGCTGTTTTAACAACTTTAATGGAAAAACCGCTTCCATAAAGCTATGAGAAAGAAACGCCAGCGTTTTGAGGCCAATAAATTTTTGGATCATCTTATAGAACCCGGAAAACCTATTTATAAAAATATCAAAGGGAAGTGGCATGCATGCTATTTTAGAAACAGCCATCCTATTACATTAGAAATTGGTTGTGGGCACGGTGCCTATACGATAGGGCTGGCTAACATATTTCCAAAAAGAAACTTTATAGGCATTGATATCAAAGGAGATCGGTTATGGAAAGGCGGGCAAGAAGCCCAAAAATATGACTTAGATAATGTTGCCTTTCTACGTGCGCAGGTAACACACCTGCTAGATTTCTTTGAAAAAGATGAAATAACTGAGATTTGGATTACCTTTCCAGATCCTAGACCTAAAAACAGAGATATCAAACGTAGGCTTACCAGCCCACGTTTTTTAAAACTATATGAAGCCATATTGATAAAAAGTGGACTTGTGCACTTAAAAACAGATAGTAGCTTACTATTTGATTACACATTCAATTTGCTACAAGAACAAGGCCTAGAACTAGGCGATTATACAAGAGATTTATATAACTCTTCATTATTAGCTAACCACTTTGGCCTTCAGACTACTTATGAAAAGCGATTCATAGCGCAAGGCATTCCTATCTATTATCTTTGTTTTTCAACATAATAAACCATTACTTCTATGACCACAAAAGACACCGTATACATAGCGCTATTTGCGGCCATATATGCTGTTTTAGGCGCTCTACCTATGGTTGTATTGCCCTTTAACCCCGTTCCCATAACGGCTCAATCTTTAGGCCCTATGTTAGCAGGTAGCATTTTAGGCGCTAAAAGAGCTACTTTGGCCTCTTTTTTATTTATAGCTATCGTCTTAATCGGATTCCCTATTATGAGCGGTGGTCGTGGTGGCATAGGACTGATCTTAGGACCAACTGGTGGCTTTATACTTGGTTTTCCTATCTCTGCCTATAGTATTGGCTTTTTATTTGAAAAAAATAGGCATCGACTGAGTATCATCTGGGCTTTTATATATATCCTATTAGGTGGGGTGGTTATATTATATGTTATCGGTCTATTATGGATCAGTTTACTATTTGATATACCCCTAAATAAAGCTTTTTTAGGGGCTATCATTTTTATACCAGGAGATATCATTAAGGCTGCTATTGCAGCTACTACTGTAATGGTTATTAAAAGATCTTATCCTATAATTAAAGAATAGAACTTTGGCCAAACCTATGGCTAATGACCATTTTGGTGTCAAAACTTTGCTGATAGATAATAGGATGATTAAAATAGAGCATGTAAGCGTTTGTTTTGATGATTTTTTCGCTTTAAAAAATGTGCATGTAACCTTATGTGAAAAAAAAATTGGCATTATAGGTTCAAATGGGAGCGGCAAAAGCACATTTGCTAGGCTGATAAATGGCTTACAGCTTCCATCTGAAGGAAAAGTGGAGATTGATGGTTTGTCTACTTGTAAAGAGCGCAGAGGGGTCAGAGCTAAGGTAGGATTTATCTTTCAAAATCCTGATCATCAAATTATATTTCCAATCGTAGAAGACGATATCGCTTTTGGGCTTAAAAATATGGGGTATACTAAAAAAGAGATTCATGCAGCGATTAACAAGCTACTTACTAGTTATGACTTAGCCCACTTAAGATATAAAAAATCACACCTGCTGAGTGGAGGTGAAAAACAATTATTAGCTATTTTGTCCGTACTAGTGATGGAGCCTACTTATATGGTATTTGATGAACCAACTACTCTTTTAGATCTTAAAAATAAGAGAAAAATATTAGAGATGATCGAAAATCTCAGTCAAACCATCATAGTAGTTACGCATGACTTAGATCTGCTAACTCATTTCGACAGAGTACTTGTCTTTGAGCAAGGACGTTTAGTGATAGATGACCTCCCTTCTGCTTCTATAAAAGCCTATCAAAAATTGATATATGACCCATTACCAAACAGATAGCAAGCAGCTTGCTAAGCTAACTCCTATATGGAGGTTGATGCTACTTATCATCGTTTCTAGTGCATCTTTTATGATATATGATGGGCGCTTTTATCTAGCTAATTTAGCTATTACTTTTGTCTTAGGGTACTTAACCAATATTGCTTACAAAGCATTACTTAAACCAGTAACGCTCTACTTGTATCCATTAATCATCATTTTTAGCCTGCATGCAATTGGGTCCGATTGGTTAGACAGCATAAAAGTTATACTTAGATTTTGCAATATCGCCATTTTCGCTTCATGGGTCCTATCCACCACATCTTATGCAGATATAGCCGATGGATTAGCATCTTTATTAAAGCCCCTATCCTATTTTGGGTTAAAGCCTGCTAAGATTAGCCTTGCTTTTACATTGGCCCTACGTTTTATGCCACTAATCATGGATAGCTTTAATGAGGTAAAAATGGCACAACATGCAAGAGGAATAGATAAAAATTTTAGGAGAATACTTATTCCTTGGATCATAAAAATCATAAAAATGGCAGATGCCATTTCAGAAGCGATAGAGATTCGCTCTTGTGAATAAGCTATTTTTACTATTACTTTTTGATCGAGTAAAAAAGTAACCGTTCACCCAATGGCGTCAACTTAAGGAATTTTTAATTATTTTTATTTGATTATAAGGCTTTTTTATCTTACTTTTTTTCTTGATAAAAAAG
>NZ_JAACGG010000129.1:0-6523 GCF_022810525.1 Candidatus Cardinium sp. cByotN1 | reverse complement strand
TACTTTTTTATCAAGAAAAAAGTAACATGAAAAATTCATTTTCTACTAATTTCGTGAACGCAAACCAAAGAGTTGCTAAATATAATCGAAGAAAAACCACAGTCGTGAACGGATACAAACTATTGATTTTTTAGCATGGCCATTAGGATGCTAAAATGTTATTTATTATCAAATTTTTCTTGTAAAAATACTAATCAATAATATGAAATCCTGTATAAGGGCGTAACACCTTTGGAATAGCAATCCCATCTGGTCTTTGATGGTATTCTAACAGAGAAGCTAGTATACGTGGTAAGGCTAGCCCACTGCCGTTTAAAGTATGCAAAAGACAACTTTTTTTATTTTGATCCTTGTACCTTAGTGATAACCTATTGGATTGAAAGGTTTCAAAATTACTGATTGAGCTCACTTCTAGCCACTTGTTTTGGCCTGCAGCATATACTTCTATATCGTAGGTCATAGCAGCGCAAAAACCTAAATCTCCCTGACAAAGCTTTAGCACCCGATAAGGTAGCGCTAGTTGTTCTACTAACCCTTGCACATAGGCTAACATCTTTTCTAGATGAGCATAAGAATCGTCAGGATGGCAAATTTGTACCAGTTCTACCTTATCAAATTGATGCAATCGATTTAACCCTCGTACATCAGCTCCCCAAGACCCTGCCTCTCGTCTAAAGCAAGGTGTATAGCCTACATGTTTAATAGGTAGTGCAGTCGTGGCTACAATTGTATCACGATAGATATTTGTGATGGATACTTCTGCAGTAGGTATTAGGTACAAGTCAGCCAATGGGATATGGTACATTTGTCCCTCTTTATCAGGTAGTTGACCCGTTGCATAAGCAGATTGTTGATTAACTAAAATAGGAGGTTGGATTTCTGTGTAACCTGATTTTTCTGCTTGATCTAGAAAAAAGTTTACTAAAGCACGTTGTAGCTTAGCGCCTTTTCCTTTGTATACGGGAAAACCAGCACCTGTAATTTTATTACCTAATTCAAAATCAATTAAATCATATTTTTTAATTAAGTCCCAGTGCGCCAATTGCCCGCTGCTTGGATTTAGTGGCGTTTCATAAATAATCAGATTGTCATCGGCATGTTTACCAATCGGTACACTTTGATGAGGCAAGTTGGGAAGTGCATATAGCTGCTCCAGTAAAGAGGAAGTATGCGTCTTAAACTGTTGCTTTAACGCTTTGATCCTCTCTTTTAAATCATTGATTGCTTTTTTTTTTGCCTCTAGTATGGTAGTTTCTACCTCGCTACGCAATAGGTGCCCTATTTGGTTACTCAGCTTATTGAGCGTAGCTGCTAGGGTGTTTAGTTCAGATTGTGTAGCCCGTTTTTCTCTGTCCAGTTTACATATGGCTTCGATGCGCGCTTCTGCATCGGGTAATCCTCTTTTGTGTAGACCATCTACCACTGCTTTTTTATCTGTTCTTATACGTTGTAAATCAATCATTATATTTTCCCTACTAGTTATACTATCATCTTGTACCCATTCAGTCTTATTAGAAGAACATGCCCTAAAAACGCTCATTGTAAAATAATTCCGATCTGAAATTACTCTTTAGTGCTGATCAAAAAACAACCTGTTGGAACCTTGCACAAAGCGTGTAGTCTTTATTTTCCAGCTTTAAGGAGTGACTTCAGCCATTTTTTACCCAGGGTTTGACTTTTTGCTTATTGCTTGATCAAAGAAAAATAAATTAAAATACCTTATTTATTTACCACTGACTTGAAGAAACAGCATACTCTGATTAAAATTACATAATTTTACTCAATCACTGATTTTTTCTTAAAAATGATACTTTTTTTGATTTTTTCAAATTATAGTTGTATAATTGTTCGTATTGGTTTGCCATAGGGCTGCATTCGGAGTCCTGCATTGATATTCATTCCTTATTACAGCTGTTATATATTCTGTATAGGCACAAAAATACCTTTATTTTTGGCCATTCTTACTAGATTTAAAAAAGCAAAATCAGAACAAATAAGAAGGTAATAGGCTATTTAATATAGATGTTTCTTCTGAAAACAAATGCTATTTGTTGAATGCATCTTAAAAAACTTGGCTTAGATGCTTATGTAATGTAGGTTACTCCTGTTCATTCTAAGAATCATCATTAAGATCATTCGTATTACTTTAATCGACTTTTATTTAAAATACACCTAACTCAATCATGTACAATATCGGAGAGCTCAATCAAAAACTTATTTCTGAGTTACGCGAAATAGCAGAAAGATTTAAAGTTAAAAGCTATAAAACGCTTTCAAAAGAGGAACTTATTTATAAAATATTGGACCAACAAGCTGTACTTCCTGTAGGGGAGGTTCCTCAAAAAAAGCATAATGAGCCATTTGTTGCACCACTGCAACCCAAGGAGGTCTCTCCATCTGTCTTACCAAGGAAAAGTTATCTGAAATCTAGAGTAATAGAGCCACAAAATGAATCTAATCTACAAAGTGCAACCAAGGAATCTGTTGCCCCAGATTCAGAAAAAGCAGTGATGAATGACCGTAGTGTTTCTACCGGTTCTACTGTAAAAGAACCAAAAGAAGTAACCGCTTCATTTGAAAAAAATAAAAAAGAGGGAAGTCTGCTCCATAACGTGGATACCACTATTGAGGGAGAAGGTGTGCTGGAGATTATGCAAGATGGCTATGGATTTTTACGTTCCTCGGACTATCATTATTTAGCTAGCCCAGATGATGTTTATGTGTCTCCTTCGCAAATCAAGTTGTTTAACCTCAAAACAGGTGATACCATTCGTGGAAAAATACGTCCACCCAAGGAAGGAGAAAAATATTTTGCTCTTTTAAAAGTAATTTATATGAATGGTGTGACTACAGAGGAGGGGCGTAATCGTATTCCTTTTGAACATCTTACACCGCTTTTTCCACATGATAAGTTGCATATTTCCAATGGAGCCAGTCAATATTCAACTCGCATTATGGATTTGTTTTCTCCTATTGGTAAGGGACAACGTGGTATGATTGTAGCGCAACCTAAGACAGGTAAAACGGTACTATTAAAAGAAATAGCCAATGCAATTGCATCCAATCATCCAGAAGTTTATTTGATTGTTCTGTTAATTGGAGAGCGCCCAGAGGAGGTAACAGATATGGCTAGAAATGTAAAAGCAGAGGTAATTGCCTCTACCTTTGATGAACAAGCTGAGCGCCATGTAAAAGTTTCCAATATTGTTTTAGAAAAGGCAAAGAGAATGGTAGAATGTGGTCGTGATGTGGTTATCTTGTTAGATTCTATTACCCGATTGGCTCGGGCGCATAATACGGTTAGCCCTTCTTCTGGCAAGATACTTTCTGGTGGTATTGATGCCAACGCACTCCATAAACCTCAGCGATTTTTTGGTGCAGCTCGTAATGTGGAGCATGGTGGATCGCTGACCATTTTGGCTACTGCACTTATTGATACAGGCTCTAAGATGGATGAGGTGATTTTTGAAGAATTCAAAGGTACAGGTAATATGGAGCTCCAATTAGATCGTAAGTTGGCTAATAAACGTATCTATCCAGCTATTGATGTACCATCCTCCGGAACAAGACATGAAGAATTCTTAATTGGAAAAGAGGAATTGGCCCGTATCTGGATATTGCGTAACATTATGGCTGATATGAGTTCTACTGAAGCTATGGATTTTCTACTTAAGAAAATGCGGGGTACACGTAATAATGAAGAGTTTTTGGTTTCTATGAGTAATTAGGATGTTTGGTATAATCAAAATATAGCCTCTGTTCACGGAATGGCGTCAGCTTAAGCAATTAGCTGATTAAGCAAGTTCTTTAAAAATAATTCCATTTCTACTTTTTTACTTATCTATTCACCATTATGGTGGGGCTACTTATAAAAATACCCCTGCTAGCAACTATTTTAGCAGGGGTATTTTTTTGTCATAAATGGACTACCATTCGTTACTATATTAAAAAAACATGAACAAGCTAAAGGCTTTTCGAATTATTTGGCATCAAAATAATTTCTTTTTCTATCTGCTTGCTTCCATATTGACTATTGGTGCCATCCCATTTTTCCTATTCGATAAACTTGCTTTTTTTATCCTACTCAAACAGTGGCATCATCCTGTAGCTGATGTTATAGCGCCTTATTTAACCTGGTTAGGTGATGGGTTTACCTATCTATTGCTGCTAACGGTGGTTGCCTTATTGCGTGCAAGTTGTAGAAAGCTTATCATTATGGGAGGCAGTTTTCTCTTTATGTCTATTGTGGTACAATTGTTCAAGCGTATTTTTTTTAGAGATATGCTAAGGCCCATAGCCTTGTTGCCTCTAGATGCCTCCCTGCACCTAGTAGATCGGGTATCCTTATTGAGGGATTTAAGTTTTCCTTCAGGTCACGCTGCTACTATATTTGTCCTGATATCTGTTATACAACTATTGTCTAAGAATAAAAATATAATCTATAGTATAGCATGGCTGGGGCTAGCTCTAATGGTGGCTTATTCAAGAATTTATCTCTGTCAGCATTTTTATATAGATATCTATGTAGGTGCTTGGATGGGTAGTCTTTCTTCCCTGATAGTGTATCTTTTTGTGGTTGGTTTTAATGGCCCAAATTGGTTAGATCGTTCTATCTACTCGTTCTTATACACATATGCAAAAAGATTCTCTATTAACAAATAGTAGTGTTGCTTATTTTTTAGTTGGCTTTGGATCTATTTTTGCGTTGGGAATAGGGGGGCTACATCTATTTGATTTAGATGAGCTTTATTTTGCCGAAATTACCAGAGAAATGATGCATACGGGCCGCTATGGTCAAGTAACTTTTGGTTTTCAGCCCCTTTACGAGAAACCGCCTTTATTCTTTTGGCTACAAGCAGTTAGCATGCATTTTTGGGGTGTCAATGAAATCGGGGCCCGTTTTCCTAACTTGATTTGTGGGCTATTGACGCTTGTAACGCTCTATTACATAGGTAAACGATACAAAGGGAAGTGGTTTGGTTTTTTGTGGATGTGCCTATATGCAACTGCTTTTTTGCCTCATTTTTATTTTAAATCAGGTATTATAGATCCTTTTTTTAATTACTTTTTGTTGCTGGCTATCTATTTGTTATCAACTGACGTTACGTCATTCAAAGGATGGATCTATGGCGGTACAGGTCTCTCTATAGGTTGCGCGTTATTGACTAAAGGACCTATGGCGGTTCTTATACCATTTGCTACGTTAGCATTATCCTATACCTGGTTTAGGAGAAGGGCCTTTTCATTCAAAGGACTTATTGTAGTTATGCTGGTAGCAGCAGGTCTCTTATCTTGTTGGCTGATTCCAGAAATTTGGTCTAACGGATATACTTTTATTAAAGAATTTTGGGCCTATCATCTATTGCTCTGTCAGCAACCTGTTCATACCCACGCTCAGCCTTGGTACTACCATTATTTGGTGCTTTTTGGGGGATGTTTTCCTAGTTCCCTATTTGCTATCCTTTTTTTGAAAGAAAAAAAAATGATTAGGAATAATTATTTTGCAGCTAATATGCAAGCTTTATTGGCAAGCGTTTTACTGATTTTTACCCTAGTGGGTACTAAGAT
The DNA here is from genome assembly GCF_022810525.1 of Candidatus Cardinium sp. cByotN1. Taxonomy (NCBI): domain Bacteria; kingdom Pseudomonadati; phylum Bacteroidota; class Cytophagia; order Cytophagales; family Amoebophilaceae; genus Candidatus Cardinium; species Candidatus Cardinium sp. cByotN1. The sequence continues at coordinate 955 of NZ_JAACGG010000129.1, read as the reverse complement.
TGTGCATTATAGTTCTATGGCCTATTTTCCCATAACCTTTTTTGCGGCTGATTTTTTCTATGAGTCGATCTATCATAGAAACTATATCTGTTCCAAGATAGCCACTTTATTTTTATTGGTAGGGCTAGTGTTAGGCAGCGCTTTAGCGATTATTCCTTTGATGATGCGATATAAAGATTTATGGTATTCTTTTATTACTAACCAAGTTATTAAGGATGCATTAAAGGTATTGGTTGTATGGAGCTATTGGGACAGTATGCCAGGAATCATCTATATCATAGGTATAAGCTTAGCTTACTATTATCTTATCCGGGATCGTTTGGTTCCTTTTATAGGCACTTTTATGTGTGTTAATATTGGTACGTTGACTTTTTTTTTAATGTGTATAGCACCAAAAGTGGAAGCCTACACCCAAAAGAAAATGGTAGATTTTTGTCAAGCATGCAAAGGAAAGTCTCTATACCTTACTACTATTGGTTTCAAATCAGCTGCGCCCCTTTTTTATGCTGATCAATCCAAAGCATTAAACAAACGGAATATAGCTTGGCTATTAACAGGGGAAATTGATAAGCCTTGTTTTTTTATTCTTTATAAAAGTGATAGAGAACTTTTAAGAGATTATGAAAATATTACTTATATAAAAGATATGGGATGTTTTGCATTGTATCAACGGTTGCCTAAAAATTTGTATCCATGCAACCCTGACTAACTGACGTGGGCTACATCTAAACAAGCAACTTGCTTGTATCCATTTACCATTTTTCTAGGACCCTACAACAAGAAAAAGCATCCTTTGTAACATAGCTGCTGAGGGCTTGATTTTTTGCTTACTTTTTTATCAAGAACAAAATGGTATAAAAAAGTCTTTTTTACCAATGCTCTGAATAGATATATTTTACTTGTTAATCAGTAAAGCAGAGGTATCCGTTCATGACTGTTTTTCTTCGATTATATT
>NZ_JAACGG010000128.1:0-6380 GCF_022810525.1 Candidatus Cardinium sp. cByotN1 | reverse complement strand
CAAGTAGTGCGTAAAGTTGAAGAATCCATCTCCTTTTTAGACAACCATACTCCTCTTTTTAAGGAAGATATTCAAAGTATTATTAATAAATTTTATGACTGGATCATCTACTTTAACAGAAGAGAAAAAGCTAAGGATCACGTGCTACTACAACCTGATAAAATTACTTTAGAAAAGCTGATACGTAAGGTAGAGATTGCTTTATCGCAAGAAGTAGCTGTTCCACCTAGACTGCTGATAGAAACTATAAACTTGCCTAATGGAGAACCATGCCCTGACATGGTATGCGACATCCATCAAGTAGTCTATTCATTGGTTAAGTCTATTTTACGAATTGGTAAACTAGAGGGCCCAAATGTACCTATTGTTAGAATACAATTGTATGCCACTTCTTTAGAATTTAAGCGAACTGATCCTATTGATAGCAGCCATGCTGCCTTTATAGATTTTCAAGCTACTGCTTTAGTCATTAGCCAGGCTACTATTGATTCTGATGCACTTCCTAAAGTAAAGGAGGTTTACAATGATACAATAGATACTACGGACGCTCAAGGCAAGAAAAAAATACTACCATCCATAGATCTTGAGCAAGACACCATATCCACTATAGTGAGTGCCCATTATGGCTATTTGGAGGTTTCTATTGATAGCCAGCCCCCTACTATGTTGCTGGTATTTCCTAGCAATGTCACGGATATTCTAGATAATATGACTGTCGAACTACCTCTAGATTGTTTAACCTCAGAAGGACTTATCACTCCTAAAGAGCAAGCTAGTTCTATGATGGCATTAATGCAGTTCCATGACCATGTCTGCAAATCATTTTGTAAAGCTGATCCTATTGATGTAAAAATCATTTCAGGTTTGCTTTTACTGTTAAGGCAACATTTTGGATTTAAACGGCATGCCTGTGGTCAATTGTTTTATGTGCGTGCGGTAGGGATTACTGAATTAGTGGTAGAATGGGTTTTTCACTCTCCTAAAGTGATTTATGCTTCTTTGCTCTATGAATTGGTTCGCTATACTTGTTTACCTATTTCTTACATTAAAGAACATTATAATTTAGGTGTCTATTCCTTTGTGTTAAATGTAGTAGGTATAGATAAACGCCAAGATTTAGATCACCCTTCTTTGCTGTATGTGCAGAATCGATTGAAAGAGGCGATTAGAGAGGATCACGTACAACTTTCGGTTCTCTTTATTAAACTAGCTGAGCGACTCTATGACCTACGCCACGCAGCAGGATATACTCATCTACAAGAAGTAACACATATGGTCAAAGAAACGCTGGCCATAGATGTTAGGTTAGCAAACGAATATTTGGGCCCAGAGATAGGGCCACTATTAGAAAAAGCCGCTAAACAAGCGCTAAAGGCTTGTAAAGCTAAAGAAAATAGTAAAGGAAAGGATAAAGATAGCTAATATATTCTTTGTCAAAATTTGCTTAAATTTTTCATCTGTTGAACCAAGCGTGTCAACTTAAGCAGTCACTTTTTTAAACACTATCCTAAAAATATGAAATCATTATTGATATTTTTCCTTAAGTTGACACTTATGATATCTTTAACTTGGCAGATAGGCATATACGGTCGCAATAGGGAAAGTAGTAGATGTATTGAGTCCTACCTAAAACGGATCTAAAAATCGCTTTATTGAAATTAAACCATCTATCTAAACAAGAAAAAAACGAAAATACAGCATATAATTCCGCCAATTTCGCTAATTTGATAGTTATTTACTGTATTAATTTGGTGAAAAATTTGATCTTCAAATTTAAAACTCAACTTTTACCTATAATCTCCCACGACGTTATTAAGTAATTAACTAAATGACTCAGACCAATATAGAACTCAATGAGCAGTTTATTAAAGCACTTGACCTTATGAAGTCAGGCGAGAAGAATGTTTTTATTACTGGTAAAGCAGGTACAGGGAAATCAAGCCTATTAAAGCATTTTAGAGAAAATACCCAAAAGAAAATAGCCGTCCTTGCCCCTACAGGTACTGCTGCAGTAAATATCAAAGGTCAAACGCTTCATTCATTTTTTGGATTAAAACCTGATGTAACCCTTGCAGCAATCAAAACCATTAAAGAAAATAAGAACAAAGAGAATATTTATAAAAAGCTAGATGCGATCATCATTGATGAGATTTCAATGGTTAGAGCTGATTTACTTGATTGTATCGATAAGTTTCTTCGCCTGAATGGTAAAAATGAAAATAAGCCATTTGGAGGCGTGCAAGTAATATGTATCGGTGATTTATATCAATTACCCCCTGTAGTACCCAGTAAGGAAAAGCAAATATTTCAATCACACTATCCTACTCCCTATTTCTTTAGTGCCCATTGTTTTAAATCATTAAATCTTGAGTTTATAGAACTGGATAAAATATACCGGCAAAGGGATACTACATTTATCGAGCTCTTAAACCATATTCGTAATAACTCTATAACTGACAGTGAAATAGGAATAATTAATGAAAGATATGATGCTGTTTTTGAGCCTGATTTAGATGATTTTTATATTTATTTAACCACTACTAATGCAAGTGCCCAAGCGATTAACGCCCAAAGGTTAAAAGGTATAAAAAGTAAAGAATTTACCTTTGATGGGACCATAGAAGGAGATTTTCCTAAAGAGCAACTACCTACACTTGTGGAACTAAATCTAAAACTTGGTGCGCAAGTCATGATGCTCAATAATGAATCCAATGGCAAATTTATTAACGGTACTATTGGGAAAATAATAGCTATTGATAGAGATAATGCCGTTCCCAAATTGGTCATTTTACTTGAAATAGGTAAGAAAGTTACGGTAGGGCCTTATACTTGGGAATCATATAAATTTTATTTAGAAGACAGTCAATTAAAATCAACTACTACGGGTGCTTTTACCCAATATCCAGTAATGCTGGCATGGGCTATTACCATCCATAAAAGTCAAGGTAAAACCTTTGAGAAAGTAGTATTAGATATAGGAAAAGGGACATTTGCGCATGGTCAAATCTATGTTGCCCTGAGCAGATGTACCAGTTTAGAAGGTTTAGTACTCAAGAAACCAATTGCTAAAAAACATGTTTGGATGGATTTTCATGTTGTCAAATTTGCAACTAATTATCAGTATCAAAAATCCGACCTTTTATGTTCTTTAGAAGATAAGATTACAATCTTACAAAGAGCTATTAAGGATAAAGCTACTATCCATATTACTTATTTAAAAGCAAAAGATGAAAAATCGCAAAGATCTATTCAGCCTATTAGTGTGGGAGAAATAGAATACCTAAGCAAGACTTACATCGGTGTAGAAGCCTTTTGCTTAAAACGAAAAGAATATAGAGTATTTAGAGTAGACAGAATATTGGAGATTAACTCATAAGAGGATTTTACTTAAAATGAATAAAAGTATTATTAACCAAGCTTACCATCAACTACTAAATGATTTAAAAACCAGTGTAGCCACTGCTAAATATAAAGCTTCTCTTCATGTTAATAAAGCACTTGTGTGCCTTTATCATAATATAGGAAGTCGTATTCTACATGCGCAAGCGCAAGAACGATGGGGCACTGGTGTTATTGCTGAGCTATCCAAGGATTTAAGAGCTGCTTTTCCAGATATGAAAGGGTTTAGCCCACAAAACCTCAAATATATGCGCAAGTTTGCCCAAGTATATCAGCCAGATGAAATCGGTCAACAAGCTGTTGACCAAATACCCTGGGGCCATATTGTAGTCCTAATCTATTCTGGGCTCGATAAAATCCAACAAAAGTTTTACATAGAATCTACTATTAAAAATGGCTGGTCAAGAAATAGCTTGTCTATGCAAATAGAAACCAATTTATATCAACGTCAGTCAGGTGCCATCACCAATTTTGATCAACATTTACCTCCCACACAGGCCGCCTTAGCCCAGACTACCCTAAAAAATCCTTATTTATTCGATTTTCTAAGTCTTGGGGATGAAGCCCATGAAAGAGAAGTAGAAAAAGGACTCGTTGCACACATTGAAAAATTTCTACTTGAGTTAGGTGAAGGATTTGCCTTCTTAGGGCGTCAATATCATCTTCAAGTTGAAGAGCAAGATTTTTATATAGACCTAATATTTTACCATATTAAGCTTCGTTCCTTTATAGTTATAGAGTTAAAATCTGGAGATTTCAAGCCTGAATATGTAGGAAAAATGAATTTTTATCTTTCTGCTGTGGATGACTTATTACGCCACTCAAACGATAATCCTTCTATTGGGTTAATTTTATGCCGGTCTAAGGTAGGCGTTTTAGCAGAATATACCTTACGTGATATAAATAAGCCGATAGGCCTTTCAACATACAGACTTACTAAAAATTTGCCTAAAAAATTACAAACAGCGCTTCCAACCATTGAAGAATTGGAAGCAGAACTTGCTAAAGGTTTAGATCACATAAAAGATGATTGATCTCAATTTCTAGATAACCCCTTCTTGATGCAATATGTAAAACGGTCTTTTCCAACCATCTAAAATTCTCGTTTTAGCCCCTCTTTTCAAGAGCAGTCTAAACTATTTCCTCATAACCAAGAAATGATGCTAGATGCAAGGGATTTGTTGGAAAACCACTTGCATTTATTATTTTAGAAAAAACGATAAACAATGAGGCTCCAGAGCAAGAAATCCATGATTTGGATCGTGTTAAGCTTTATCAAAATGATTTGCAAAACATTGCAGATGGCGCTGTGTCTAATACCAGTAAAAAGACCATTCGTTTACATAATGAGCCAATTATTTGGTGCAGCAACTACCAGATTACCGGAGAGGGGGGGGTACTTGCTTATTGAGGAAGGCGAACAAGTTAAGTTATTTGTTGATAAAAATTTATTTATGGCATGAGCAGATCCGGTTGGTAATTACAATTAGGTAAAGGGATATAAGATGATTGCCTCCTTTAAAGAGGGGGCTATTGAAAAGATATCGACAACGGGTAATAGTGAAAGCCTCTATTTTGCACTTGGGGATAAAGAAGAGTTGATGGGCATGCAAGAGGCCTAATACTATACTCAATCTTCACAATCAAGATACTGTGATGGAGCTTTACCTTGCCTCTCAACGATATTTGGATATTTCTTTTTTGCTTCTGGCTCAACAACATCCAAACACTCTACCAAAAACCTCCAGTCATCACCGTAATCAAAAAGAAAAAGCATTTTCTTGCCTTGCTCAAAAACTTTATAAATATAAGATTTTTCAACACTTTTCTCATGTAGCTCAATACTCGTGCCATAATCACAAAATAAAGTGTATGCCTCACTACTTTTATGGATATATTTAATATTATTATAGAAACCAAACGCATGATCCAATTCAAAATCAAAGGCGTTTATTATAGCTTCTGCAAACTTGTAAAGACTAGACGAACCCTTTAGCTCAATTATACAATAAATTCCCTTCTCTAAAGAAACCTTAAAAAGATATATTTGTCCTTTCATACCCTGAATATGTTGCCTTAAAGTTTAACCAACTTTTTTCTAATTGGCCATAAGCACTTAACTTAAGGAGATTGTTTTAATGGTAACATTATTACCAACTTAAATGATAATTTTTGTATTAGGCCTAGCATTCCTCATAAAAATCTTAGATAAAAAGATTATTTCAACATCCATATTCAGTTAATGGTGTCAACTTAATGAGTATATTTTATTGATTTACAACTATAATAGTATAGTTTTTAAATTTATACATCTGAAAAGTAGAACTTTTATCATGAGCGCTTGAATCGATCAATAGTTCATCATTGTAAGCAGATGTAGTTAGATTAAAAATCTAATCTGACTACATCAACAAGTCTATAAAATAGATTGAAAATGTGCTATATAATTATAACTATATTTCTGATATATAATAATGTAGTCAAATAAATTAGGTATAATAGTTATATTTACTATTCTAGTAAGGCTTACTTTATTTAGGTTATATAGTTAATCGTTAATCGAATTACTTCTGCTTACAAAATTCATTATGTATTCATAATCATATTAAAAATATTTTTATGTAATCAGATTAAGGCAATAATCTGATTACATTTGAGACTATATTAGATATATACAGATAGATATAAATGTTTATGTAATAAAATTTTCTATCTAATAGAAAGGTAGTTGTGGAGTTATCCAAGTTTATTTTTGTATGATGCAGAAGTAGAAGGAACTAATGAATAAAACTGTGGGTCTTACTAAATATTAAGACCATAATTTTTAATTACAGTTATTAATAGTTAATTTATTTTTTTAAAATTGTAATCTACAGGTGGACAATAAGCACAAGGCATTTATTCACCCAATGAAATTATCTTATGGATGAATCTGTGCAACAGTCTAAAAATTTGTTATATACATAATATTAATTATATAA
>NZ_JAACGG010000127.1:0-9755 GCF_022810525.1 Candidatus Cardinium sp. cByotN1 | reverse complement strand
CGTGAACGGATACATATCTAGCTGCGATATGGTCAATGCCCAGTTTTGCAGAGGCATAGTCCACTTCTCTTCCATCTTCTTTATAGCACAATACACTGATTTATACAAGGCATTTATACTAGTGAATGCCCCTTTTGTCTTGGTGAACTGCCTAATCTGTCTATGCAGGCTTTCTATGGGGTTCGTAGTATAACATTAGCCTTCTGACAGGATCTGAATACTTAAAATATACAGATAAATGTTCCCAGTTGTTTTGCCAAGATTTGGTAATCATCTGGTATTTTGTTCCCCATTTTTCTTCTAATTCCAGTAGATAATGTTCTGCAATTTCCTTGCTGGAAGCTTGATATACTTGCTTTAAATCAGTTAAAAAACGTTTTATATCCTTGCTAGCTACATACTTGATTGAGTTGCGTATCTGGTGAACGATACACACCTTGACTTGTGTATTAGGGAAAGCGCTATTTATAGCTGCAGGAAAGCTTTTTAAGCCATCAACACAGGCAATAAGGATGTCTTCTATACCTCTTTCCTTAAGCTCATTAAGCACACCTAGCCAGAAGTTAGCTCCCTCACTTTCAGACAAATAGAAGCCTAATACTTCTTTTTTACCATCTTTATCTATGCCTAATAGGGTATACATGCATTTACTTACACATCTGCCATCTTCTTTTACCTTAAAGAACATCCCATCCATAAAAACGATAGGGTAAACCGATTCAAGCGGACGGTTACGCCATTCATTTATTATCGGTAACAGAGTATCGGTAATACTCGATATTTCAGCAGCTGATACTTTATGATCATAAATCTCTTCAACATGAGAGACTATAGATTTACAACTCATGCCACTAGAAAACATACTTAAAATTTTGGTTTCCAGCTCAGTATGTTAAATAAAAAAAGATTTAAACAGCGGAGTAGTTTTTAGGCAATAATATTATGGAGCACTGTTTGCGTAGTTTTGAAAGCAAGGCAATCTATTACCATAAGTTTTTTCTAGTAAACTAGCTGTAAAAACCTCTTTCGTATCACCAACAGCTATAACTGTTTGGTTGAGCAGTACAAGCCAATCAAAATAGTTATAAATCGATCCCAAGTCATGATGTACGACCACAATGGTTTTACCTGCTTTTACCATATTTTTTAAGAGGTTAATAACGATTTGTTCTGTCGTAACATCTATGCCTGTAAAAGGTTCATCCATAAAATACAATTCCGCATCTTGAGCCAATGCTCTGGCCAAAAATACCCGTTGTTGTTGTCCTCCAGATAATGCTCCAATTTGTCGCTTGGCAAGATGTGCCATACCTAACTCCTCTAAACACTGCATAGCTATTGCTTTATCTTGCTTGTTAGGACGTTCAAAGAATCCCAATCTATTATACCTACCCAAAAGGGCAATGTCAAATACAGAAGCAGGAAAATCCCAATCTACTGATTCTTTTTGAGGGACATAACTAATCCGTTTGCGTACCTTATAAACCGGCTCTCCAAATAATTTTATTTCCCCTTTTTGACAAGGAATAAGGCCCATAGCCGCTTTCAATAAGGTAGATTTACCTGCTCCATTAGGACCTATTATACCAATAATTTTATGTGATGGCAACTCAAAACTAACTTTTTCTAATACAGCTTTATTTTGTGTATAGGCAAGGGTTACATCTTTTATATCTACGATAGGCTGTTTTGTTTCCATCATTTTCTTATTTCAGTGCATGAACAATGGTTGCAGCATTGGTACTGATCATGCCACAATAGTTTCCCGCTAAAGTATCCGGTGGGCCAAGTGCATCTGAATAAAGGTATCCTCCTATGGCCACATTATGTCCACGATCGGCACAACCTTCTAAGACAGCTCGCATCGACTTATCTGAAACTGAAGTTTCAAAAAAAACCGCTTTAATATTTCGTTCTACAATAAGCTCTACAATACGTTTAATATCGTTTAATCCACATTCAGCTACAGTAGAAATGCCTTGTAAACCCACTACTTCTATATCATAAGCCTTGCCAAAATAACCAAAAGCATCATGTGCGGTAATCAATACCCGCTGTTGCTTTGGAATAGATTGAATTTGAGTCATAACCGATTGATGCAGCTCCTCTAGAGTTTTCAGATAAGCAGCCGTATTAGCTTGATAATAAGCAGCTGACTCTGGCCTTATGACTTGTAATTTTTGACTGATAAAACCAACTACCTCTTGCCATAGGCTTACATCAAACCAGATATGAGGGTCTATGCCAATAGTACCATCACATAATAGCTTGGTTGTATGGAGGGCATCACTGACTGCATACACTTTCTTTTGTTTGGCTATTTTTTTTAATAGCTGAGTCATTTTACCCTCTAAATCAAGTCCATTATAAAAAATTATATGTGCATGAATCAACTGCTGTACGTCTTTTTGGGTAGTTTGATAGGTATGCGGATCTATACCAGGACCCATTAGGCTTACTACACGCACATCATCTTTTACAATGTTTTTAACAGCATCTCCCAGTATGCCAGTAGTGGTTAAGATAGTAAATTCTTGGTCTTTACTATTATCTAAACAAGCAGACAAGGTCAAACAAAAAAACAAACAAAAAACCTTATGCAGATATTTAATCAAATTAGTGATCATATTACAATACTATAGCGTTATTAAAATATTATCAGTTATCTTACGGGATATATTAATTTTATATTGGTTATCAATAGTTATATCTGTAGACTCATCAAATTGAATCTTTTCAATAACCGTGATTTTAGCACCTAAATAGATATTTCTTTTACCCAGATATTGCAGAAAGGCAACAGAATCATCTTTAATAGCACTCACTATACCACTTGCTCCCTCAGATAGATCTGTGAGTAACCATCTAGGCTTATCTATAATCTTTCCATCAGCATTTGGAATAACTATACCATGAGGACTACAATAGGGATTTCCTAAAAAATGATCGAGCCGATCGATGAGGGTATCACAGTCAATATGTTCTAGTTGTTCTGCAATCTCATGGATTTCACTCCAGCCAAATTTTAATTTATCTACTAAGAAAACTTCCCAAAGCAAATGTTTGCGTAGAATCTTTATAGCCGATTCTTTACCTCTATCTGTCAGCGTTACACCTTGGTATTTTCGGTATATAACCAATCCTTTGTTATGTAGCTTCTGTATCATATCGGTAATAGATGCAGCACTAGTATGTAAAAAATCTGCCATAGCAGTAGTGGACACTAAACTTTCTTGTTTCTGAGAAAGCATATAAATGGCCTTTAAATAATTCTCTTCTGCATGGGTATGTTTCATAGATATTCGGCACAAATCGAATGAATTTAGTCAAAATTAAATAAATCTTTAGACAAATCTAAATAGTAAATTGAAACTTGGTTTCGTATTTCATTTTTGTTGACTAGTTTGATCACATATTAGTCTAAGTTAAAAATTTATTTAGGGTTGTCTAAATAAATTTTTGATTGTAAATCAGAAGTAAAAATACTTATTTCGAAGGTAGTTTATAGTAGAAAAGTGAAAAATGGGTAAGAGTAATAGCACGCAAGATCTATTAAGTTTTGTTATTTTATCTACAGCCATAATAGGCCTAAATATTATTTTGTTTAAACATTAAATAAACATGTAATCAGACTTAAATATATAAATATTAAACAAAAGCTTTAATATATAAACTAAGATATATTGGACATTAAGTGGATCCAATCCAATACAAAGCCGAATAAAATATTGAAACAAGGTATTTATATATTGATTATCAATTATATAAATACAATTATGGATCTTTTACTTTAAAGTATATTGTTTTCAAACAGATAGTAGCGATACATTTGTTTGGTATCATGTTTTTTGTTAGAATTGTAGCTGAATACTTTATGCTTAGTCTTCCTTAGATCTAATAATGTTCAAATGATGAAAACCAAACAACCGATTATTAACCGGCTTGTGCTCTACTTTTTTAGAGGGTTGCTGTTGATTATTCCATTAGGGGCAACGCTCTATTTAATTTCATTGGTATTGCGAAAAATAGATGGCTTTATTAGCCTTGGCATTCCAGGTTTGGGCATGTTTATTGTTGTAGCGTCTATAACGTTGTTAGGCTATATAGGTACTACGCTTATGGTTAAGTCAGTATTCTCATTTACAGAATCGCTGATTAAAAAAGTTCCATTTATTCGTGCGCTTTATTCCTACTTAAAAGATTTTACATCAGCTTTTGTAAACAGCAAAGGAAAGTTTAATAAGCCTGTTATCATTTTAATGAATAAAACCAGCCAGATCTATAGAATAGGGTTTATTACGAAAGAGTCGCTAGAGGTACTTTCTATGCCTAATCACGTAGCTGTTTATCTGCCTAATGCTTATGATTTAGCTGGCGTGCTTATTATTGTGCCTCCAGAATTGGTTACTCCTTTGGAGTTACCGGGTTCTGAAGTGATGAAGTTTAATTTTTCTGGAGGACTTACACCTCTAAAAGATAGTAATAGTCAAGAGAATATTTAGGAGGGTTGGCAGAGTGGTTTAATGCAACGGTCTTGAAAACCGTCGTGCTTTTAAAGGTACCGAGGGTTCGAATCCCTCACCCTCCTCCAATATCAACAAGCTCTGTGCAAAAATTTGCTAAAAACACAGCTTACAGCCGGAAAACAGGAACCATCTCTTGAGCCCCTCTCTAACACTGTTTTTCTTTTCAGCTGTAAGTTATGTTTTCTGATCACAGCTTTTTACAAAGGGCATTTTTTATTTTTTTCATGTCATAGGTCTAAATAGATACGTTGTTTTATCAACAAATTAGCTTTATTCAGCAATAAAGAACTCTACAATTCTAATGTTTCACTTGTTTTTAAACAAATAAATTACTTACCTTGCATAACTCTTTTTAAGAAAAAGAGATATGTTTATATTTACATTTTTATTCAAAAATCTATCATGAAAAAATATATAGTTTGGTTACCGCTTATGGCATCTTGTAATGGGCTAGGCAAGTCTGCTATGGATGGTTCTGGTTCAGTTGCTTCTAATAATAGCCATAATAACCCTGATTCCAAATTTTCTTGTCATACTCTTGAAGAAGTTGCCACTGATAGAATAAGATCGTTGTATGATAGTATCATTGCGTCTTCTCAACATCCTGGGGTAGTCGCTCTAGATCTTTTTAAATATATCAATCAGGATAAGTAACTAATTTGTTATAGTACTGGTTCAAGTTTGGTTTGGTCCAAAGTACTAGAAGCTTGGAATAGTGGACAGGAAATACATGGAAGGGAAGAGGAAGTATTTGGTAATGATTCTAAGAGTTTGGAAATATTTAGAAAAACTAAGCAAGATATTCCTTGGCGTCTCCAAAAAAATATATCTTTTCCATCTGCAATTTTAGCGAATGCAATATTAAAAACGCCTGATTATAGTGAATTACATAGGGTATTAGATCGTTTTATGCAATGCGCTAAGCCTAACGATCATCATCTTGATTATCAGATGGTTTACTTAAAGCAACTATTTGTATATTATTTTAATGAAATTGACAAAGATTTCTATTCCTTTTTCACTGATCACAAAGATAATAGGCTACACCGTGATCTATATTGTAATAGGGGGGGGATTAATATTTTTAAACTTGTACTTAGTTCAGGATCTCAAAATATTATAGACAGCTTTTTAGATTTTTCTCCTAATGAGATAAATCGTCAGATAGAAAATAGACAAATAAAAGGGTGTAAAATAGCAGATAAAACAATAAAGAAGTACAATATTGATTTAATGAAATACTTAATAGATCATGACAACGGTAATAATATATCATACCTCTTAAATTACATTGAGCGTCTTGGTGAAAATAAAGAAGAGCTACTAAGCTATGCTAATGATCCATCTTGTATGCTATTTGCTAGATTATTAAGAGATTATCTAGATTATATTTTTACTGTTATTGATTTTAAAGTGGAGGGAATCCAAAAACTTAAATACGAAGGTGCATTAAAGGAGCTATTGAAGATACTCATAGACAAAAACATAACTATTACACCAATACAGAATATCGATTCAATACGGAATATCGATTTACGATCAGCCTTCACTGTTGTGAATAATAGATATGTCTACTTTAAGAATAAAGATCTTATTGACCAAAATAATCTGCATGAGTTAATCGTTATGTTATTCCGTCATCCTCTAATAAAAAATTTATCGGATATTGACAATATTATTGGGGAATATAATGGGGAAACGCTATCTGCTTTAGTAAGTGATTTTGGGTCGGAAAAAACGATACAACTACTACATTCAAAAAAGACTATAGTAGATCTGATTTAAATCGCGGCAATCACCTATTAGAGCTGATTAGAGAAACAGCTTGTTTGAACCCGCACAGTTGGTAAATGCTGTTTTCCAGCTCTAATAGGTGATTGCTAACCTCAATTATTTTACACAAGGGGCGTTTTACCTAGAACAGCCATAGTTTTGAACGAATCAAGCATAGCTCACCTTATCCTACATATTTAGTGCAGCAACATTTAGGAATCAAACAAATATAAGTTATTTGCATTAATATATTCAATGACAGAATCGGGTACCAAATATCTTATACTCTCACGATTTTTAATGCAATGTCTTATGGCAGTAGAACTGATTCTATTCTTTATTTTCTCTTCAATTATTATTACATTCCTCTGGTATTTACGGAATATGTGAGATTTTGGGCTGTTTTTTAAAGTATTAAAAGGATCAAAACCCTCTCTAGTGATGACTACTAAACCATATTTACGAACAATCAGCTCAATGTCTTGATCGTTCCACAGATTGGGTACATGAAAAGAACTAAAAAGGTCTGCGCCACATAATAGCTTGAGTGTTGTGTTTACTTCATTCAATTTATTACATTGATAATCAATCACTTCAATAGTTCGATGCCATTTGTGTTGTTTGGTCTCCCAGTCATCGACTCTAACCCAATGATTACGACCATAGAGTGGCGTAAGGGCCAGTCTAGCCATTTGACACCTATGCTCTCCACATTCTAACTGTTTAGGTGTTTGGTAACTATCATGAGTCGGAGATATGATACCACCCGTAACACAATAGCCACCCATTCTTTTGAAATAGTCTTTTGCCAATTCAAACATTCTTAGGTGCCATATTGTTATTGGATTAAATGAACCGCAACTTAATAATACTATTTTTTTTTCTCCACTCATTTTGGCCTAATGCGAAAAGGTTCGCTAGTTGTATAGAAATTTGTAGTTCGTTTTTCGGTGCACTTCTGCCACATAATTCTATAAAAAAAGATAAGCAAAAACTATAATCAACTTTAGTTTAAAATTAAAACATAATTCGTATTTTACACAGTGCTAGATTTTTTGCATATTGCTTCATCAAGCAAAAAGTATAACCTAAACTCCTTGGGAGTATGCATTTGTATAAAACAAACAAAACTTATCTACTATTATTTTGCTTCTTATTCCTACAACCCATAGGAAATATGGCCCTAGGCCAATCTAAAGTCCGATTGGGTATATCAGATCGGGATGCACAGCTCCTATTGGCGCAATATGCAACTGCCCAAAAAGTCTACCAAGCAAAAAATTATGCCCAAGCAAGCGCCTTATTTGAGAGACTAATAAAAATGCACCATTCTTCTGCCCTTTCCCCCTATATTCATTTCTACTATGCACTAGCCACCTATCACAATGGAGCAACCAAAATCGCTAGAGAAGCTTTTTTAGAGCTACAAGCAAAATTTCCAGACTGGAATAAACAAAATGAAACCCATTATTGGTTTGCCCAATGTAGCTTTGAAACTGGAAATTTTGAGCAAGCCCTCAACACGCTTGCGCTAATCAAAGATAAAAGTATGGCCGAGCCTATTCTGGAAATGAAAAAATATTTTCTTAAACAAATACAAGCTGATACTGCTTTGCAAGAACTCGTTGAAAAATTTCCAAACGATCTTATCATCAAAAATATTTTACATAAAAAAGTAGCCAAGCAAGCATATTTTACACAAGATTTTGCTCGGTTAGATGCATTAAAACAACAATACCATTTGGCTGATTATACATACGACCCTTTAAAACAAGTAACCTCTAAGCGCAAAACAGCCTATGATGTAGCTATCTTCCTGCCCTTCTTTGTAGAAGAGTTTGACTATGAGGCCTGTACAGACCAATTTGTTATTGAGTTATATCAGGGTATACAATTGGCCATAGAAAAACTGGCTCAAGAAGGTATCGTGATCAATCTTTTTGTATTTGATACTAAAAGAGATGCAACCGTTACCAAGGCATTACTGGCCCAAGAAGGAATGCCCCATATGGATTTGATCATAGGTCCTCTTTATCCTGAAACGATTCCATTAGTTGCTACATTTGCTAAAAAACACAAAATTAATCTTGTAAACCCGATTTCAGATAATGCTGCCGTAACCAAGGGTAATCCATTTGCCTTTCTTTTCCAGCCCGATCTAGAAACTTGTGCCCAAAGAGCCGCACAACTTACACTAAGTGACCTATCTGGCCAATCAACAGAAGAAGCCTCCATAGGTATTTTTTATGGTACCGACCCCAAAGAAGTATTGCAAGCAAACCTATATAAAACTATCGTTGAGCAACAATTGGGAAAAAATACAGATCTCTTTTTACAACTGCCTAGCAAGGCTATCAAAGAATTTTTTAACCAAGCCAGTAAACAAAAAGCAAAAGAAGAAGAAGATATTGCAACTACTGAAAAAGATGAATGGGATTTAAGTAAACTAACCCATATCTATGTTCCGTCCCAAAATGAGTTGCTTGTTTCCAATGTAATCAGTCTCTGTTTAAAACTGGGTATTAAACCACAAATTATAGGCCATGAGCAATGGATTAAAAAAGAGATCTTACACATTCACCAATTGAAGCGGTTGTCTATTGTATTCTTAGCCCCCAACTATATAGACTATAGTAGATCTGCTTTAAGCACATTTCGAAAAAAGTTTTTTGAAAAGAATAGCACACAACCTAATGAAAAAGGCTACATTGGCTATGAAATGATGCTATTTTTTGGTAGAATGCTGGGGCGTTATGGGACTTCTTTTCAGAAAGAATGGGGCAATATGCACTACAGTAGCCTTATTTTTCAGGGTCTATCCTATGGTAAACATCATGCTAATCAACATATTCCTGTGCTCCGCTTTGCTAAAGATAAATTTGTAGTTGATGCCTCTTTATCAAACACAGAAATAGCTTAAAGGTAGTGCGTTAGGGGAATTGGAATTTGAAAGAGTAAAAAAGAACAAATATATAGAGTCCTATATGGGTATTTTAAAGCTTTTTTATCCCTCTTTTTGCTTGATCAAAAAGTGGACAAAAAATCAAGCCCTTTGTAAAAAGTTTCGGCAATCACCTATTAGAGCTGGAAAAACAGAACTCACCCGCTACCCGGGTTCAAACAAGCTGTTTTTCTAATCAGCTCTAATAGGTGATTGCTAATCGCAGCTATTTTACAATGGGCATTTTGCCTAGAACCGTCATAGCCTTGAATGCATACTGGCACTCTTGGTGTTGAAGTTGCTCTATACTACTGGTTATGGCTATATTTTGGAAAAATATTCTTTATAAAAATTTGCGATCAGCTTTTTCTTAACATAAGCCATAGTGGTGAACGGACAATGGCGTCAACTTAAGGAATTTTTAATTATTTTTATTTGATTATAAGTTTTTTTTATCTTACTTTTTTCTTGATAAAAAAGTAAGCAAAAAATCAAGCCCTGGTAAAAAGTTGCGG
>NZ_JAACGG010000126.1:0-4208 GCF_022810525.1 Candidatus Cardinium sp. cByotN1 | reverse complement strand
ATTTTTTGGTTACTTTTTTATCAAGAAAAAAGTAACAACAAAAATGCATTTTCTACTAATTGCGTCAACGCAAACCAAAGAGTTGCTAAATATAATCGAAGAAAAACCACAGTCGTGAACGGATGCCAGCGGTTTAGGTCGTTATGATGTTCTGTTAACTCCCCAAAAAGCATCTAAAGCTATTCTAGTGGTTGTATGGTGGACTGATTTATACAGACAAATTTTTAATAATTAAGTTTTCTATTGCTCAGGGAGCATCAGGTAGAAAGCACCCCTTATACAATTAAGATAGAAAAATAGCCTATTTGAATCTTGCGAAATGTTTTTTTCGGCTGTAAGGGGTGCTTTACAAAATTATTTACCTAAAACTTTATTGTTTCAGATGTATTGACCAATAAAAAGTGGGGGCAAAAAAATTATTTTATCTTTTGCTTTGAGCGTAGTAGCGCTACGGTCTATCTGTCTAGACAATCCCCTATAAAACCAAGCGTATTACATAGGTTACTTTTGATGGACTTATCCAGACTTTTTTTACTATTACCTTTTGAGCGTTGTTCTCCATTATTTTGGTCATCGTCATTTAGACATCCTAGCTGCACCTGGCTAGTTGAAGGTTCTCCTTCATTATTTTGATCATCTAAACATCTTTTCTTCACCTGACTAGTTGGTGCTGCAGTGCCCATATTATTAAAACCGACCAACCCACTACAGGATGTAACAAGGGGTAAAATCAATAAATACTTTTTCATGATAGATTGGTGAATAAAATTTGAATAAAAATAGAAATAAGCGTCTTCTTATGTTAAGACGCTTTACAATATTTGCTATAAATCAGATAAAATATACAAAATTTTATTCATATATCGAATCCGACTTAGTTCTTGTAATGTTGTTGGTGTTTTTATCATACTGCCCTTACCTGACTTGTTGTTGGAAAAATATTATTAGCAGAGTGTCGTCGCTCCACAGCCATCCGGCATATTCCTCCATAACGTGTGCGTCTGTAGCATTACGATAGATTGCGGCGGTCATTAACCTATCATGTCCAAGTGTTTTGTGTACGGATGCCAAAGATATTCTTTTTTATAGTGCTAAAGTGGCGAAGGTATGACGCAGGAAAGGCGGGATGGACCACCTTTACCAGAAATACGCACCGCCTTTTGTTACCATAGAAGTTGGTAAATGGTAAACGCACATAATTCGGATACTCTTAACCCTGTATCTAAGGGGCATTTTACTTTTTATCTATACCCCGCGATAGGGCTGAACGGATACGCTTGATGAAGCCTTTTTTTTTCAAACGCTCAGGCAACGCTGGGCAAGGATGCGTGTGCGAGTTGTTCGGTTGAAATGGATGTTCCTTATTAAAAACAATAGGGATTTCATAAAAATTTTCTTCATCAATAGAGTTGTAGTCAGTGCTATCATCTTCAGGTAGTATGTCTAGGTTTTCATAAATAGGGTCTTCTACATCATTGCTGCTATAGAATGGCAACTGATCATCTTTATCAAAAGACGCCTTTGTATCGCTACTATTATCCAATAGACAATCATCATACTCTGCTGCTTGATCAGTAGAATGGTTTGTGTGATTGCTTGACAAAGTACTGCTCGATCCGTATCCCTGGTCAATATGGTTTTTTTCATCTTGACAACCATTGGTTCTATTGCTATCATTGGCTTTATCTATCTTTGTTGGACCGTTTATGAATCGGTCTATATCACTCCCGCTCTCTTCAAGCAGAGCATCTCTATGCCCTGTCTTAGATGCATCTATGGTTCTATCATTTATACTGTTGGATGGTTGTAAATCACTAGATATATTGCCACTTTCAGTTACTTTCAAAGAATTGTGCTCCTGACTTTTTTTAGATGCATCTGGCACGATATCGCTTTTATTTGTATAAACATTGTTGAATGACGTTGAATAATATATTGGTGGTGTATATGGATAAGTCACCTGCTCACTATCGCTATTACTTGCATATCCACTTTCATAATCCATCTCTTTGTAGACGCCGTTAGTCTCTTCTTCATTAGTAGAGGTAGTATGTGGTAAGTATTTTGTGCTAAGAGTTGGTATTTTATTTTCACTAGCGGAATAGTCAGTAGTGTTTGGATGTATAACTTTTTGATTCGAAACTGACTTTGAACTCCAGCAGCTATGCTGATTTGCGTTTAGTAGTAGTAAACTACCACTGGTTAGTAAAATTTTTGCCTTATGTTGTTTTTTGTTTTTGCTAGATTTCATATAGTTAATTATTGTTTTTTTTGTTTTATTTAGGGCATGATGCATGCCCATTGAGTTTATATTTAGCTGACAACCAAAGAGGTAGGTTATACCTAAAAAGAAACTTCATTGGCTAAAGTTGCTTAGCAGGATTTGATTTTTTAGCTAACTGTTGATTAAACACAGTATCTATTTTAGCTCTCTTTCAAAACCTATTTGTTTGTAATGAACAACTTTTAGAAGAAAGGCAGTCGCAGACTGCAGTATGCTCAATGTATTGGAGGAGCATAGACAAGTTTTCAGACCAAAAGTGCTCAATAAGTTTTGTAAGAGGTCTAATGCATTTTGCTGGTAATTACCATACAACCCTTTAACAATCAGAGATCAGTGCACTTTACTGTAGAGCGATGTAATAATGATTGATATACCTCATTGTAAAGATCAATTGCAAGGTAAGAAGGGGAATTTGATTCTTCGATTTTTGCTTGTATGCTGTTTAGTTTTTCTTTTTGATGAGGCGCTAAAATCTGATCATCTCCGTCACGCAGCGCTGCCGTTTGATTAACGGTCTCTTGTATTGCGATTAAATCATTGATCAGATTCAAATTAATATGTTTCTCCACATTACATGCAATGTCTTGTAAATCTTCGGTTATTAATTGGATAGGCCTGGTTACTTCTCTAGATAGCTGTTTATAACTTTCTGGATACATAGCTGCCATTTGATTAACGGTCTTTTGTATTACGATTAAACTATTGATCAGATTCAAATTAATATGTTTCTCCACATTACGTGCAACGTTTTGTAGCGCTTCGGTTATTAATTGGATAAGCCTGGTTGCTGCTCTAGATAGCTGTTTATGACTTTCTAGATTTTGATAGCTAATACCAGCTTCTAAGGAACATTGATCCGTTTCTAGACCTTCATAACTATTTTGGGCTCTATCTAGCATTGTATCGCTTCCATATCCAGTTTCATACCTGGTCTCTCTGTAGGTTCCGTTAGCCTGTTCTTGTTCAGTAGAAGCATTATGTGGTGTGTATGTTGTGTTAGGGATTGCTAGCGTATTTTCGCTAGCGCGATGGTCAGTAGTGTTTGGATGTATAGCTTTTTGCTTCAAATCTGATTTTAAATCCCAGCAGGAATGCTGATTTGCGTTTAGTAGTAACAAACTACTACTGGTTAGTAACATTTTCACTTTATGTTGTTTTTTGTTTTTTATAGATTCCATGTAGTTATTGTTTTTTGTTTTATTTAGTTTTCGTGCGCAACGCGCACGTTGCCTAGACGCTTCCAGGTTGATCCGTTAGCTAAATCCTATCATAAAGCAGCCTATCACTGTATGGTAGGAAAATTCTGATTGTTATGCATATATATATATCTGTTATATAGATTTTTGTGTATGCCCATAGGTAGTAAGGAGGCTATAGTTGTGTAGTAGGCTGCTTTTGAAACGTGCACGCTGCTGGTAATTTGAAAGTAGATTCACTGCTATTTTACAGGGGGTGTTGTTTATTTTTTCGCGTACTTTTACCATAGTGGTGAATAAATACTAGTATAGTTTTTAGATTTGCTTTTTGTTTATTATTTGTAGTATAAACTTGATTTTGTAAGCTATTAGGACCTTTTAAAGGAATTTGGTAACTAGAAGCTATGCTAAAGGTGTGTAAACGCAACCGAAATAAAATAAATTTTCCGTTTCCGTTCACGACTGTGGTTTTTCTTCGATTATATTTAGCAACTTTTTGGTTTGCGTTCACGAAGTTAGTAGAAAATGAATTTTTGTTGTTACTTTTTTCTTGATAAAAAAGTAACCAAAAAATCAAGCGCTGATGAAAAAAGTGGCTGAAAGCTTCGTTTACAGCTGGAAAAACAGGAGCCTACCTGCAATCCATCCCGGCAACTGTTTTTCTTTTCATCTGTAAACTGCGCTTTCTGATCGCACTTTTTTCAAAGGGCGCGTTTTTTTTCTAGCAT
>NZ_JAACGG010000125.1:0-2942 GCF_022810525.1 Candidatus Cardinium sp. cByotN1 | reverse complement strand
CACACTTTTTTATCAAGAAAAAAGTAACAACAAAAATTCATTTTCTACTAATTGCGTCAACGCAAACCAAAGAGTTGCTAAATATAATCGAAGAAAAACCACAGTCGTGAACGGATACGCAAAAAGTAGCTTTAAAAAATTCATTTTTTAACAGTGTCAGGAACAGACAAGACTTTTTACCTAACTCGGTTATTTTTATCACACACTTTTTTGCTTTTTTAACCTAGGCTTCCACAGTACTGCATCCATGTTCATTATTTGTGTCTACTCAGCCGTATAGTGCCCTAAAAAAAACGCATTTTTTATACCCATTTTTTCTTGATAAAAAGGGACAAAAAATCAAGCCCTCCCTAAAAAGTTCCAGCAAGCACTCCTTACAGCTGGAAAAACAGCATCCTTACTGCGATCCCTCTCTGCAACTGTTTTTCTATTTCAGCTGTAAACTGTGCTTGCTAATCGCAATTATTTGACAAAGTCCGTTTTTATTTTTTTACTACCTCACTCTAACGGTCAATGAGTAGAGTTTAACATAGAACTTACCAATTTATTTAGTCAAAATATAACTTTTTACGTAAATTAAAGTTTTACTTATAAAAAGGCTGGTTATAGATAGATCCACACCTTTACGTTGCTGTAAATCAGCTACCGACTTATAGACTTTCTCAAGCAGCCATCCTTCCTCCAACATGGATGCAAGATTTTTTTAAAGCATGAAAAGCCTTAAAACTGATTTAAACGGACTATACCCTCCTTCCGATGCCGTTCAACAAAGTGCCCATATCGCATCATTGGATCAATACTTAAAAATGTATAAAGCATCTATTGAGGATCCAATCCAATTTTGGGAAAAGCTATCCAAGCCATTTTTTTGGAAACAGCAACCAACTGGTCCATTTCTGCGCTACAATTTTGACCTCAAAAAAGGGAATATTTTTACCAAATGGATGGAAGGAGCCACCACTAATGTTTGCTATAACCTAGTAGACAAGCATGTAGAGGAAGGCAATGGCCATAGGATGGCCTACTACTGGGAAGGAAATGACCCAACCGAACAAAAACAAATCACCTACCAAGGTTTACTGGAAGCAATTTGTAAATGTGCCAATGTTTTAAAAACCCTAGGCATACAAAAAGGTAACCGTGTGGCCATCTATATGCCAACCACTATGGAGGCCATCATAGCGATGTTAAGTTGTGCGCGCATTGGGGCCATCCATGTTGTGATTTTTGCAGGATTTTCAGCAGAGGCACTGGCAGAAAGGATGATAGCGGCAAATGCAAAACTCTTGGTAACCGCTGACGGAACCTTTCGTGGAACAAAATTTATTCCCCTCAAGTCGATTGCTACCCAAGCATTGAAACAATGTAAAGCAGCTGGCCACCTGATTAACCATTGTGTCGTTTTTAACCGACTGCAAACCAGCAAGCTGAATAAAGATGTACCCGATATTCCCTGGGATGATTCAATAGACCTGGCTTGGGAAACAGTAATGGCATCTGCATCCGATCTATGTGAAGTTGAGTGGGTTGATGCAGAACATCCATTATTTATACTGTATACAAGCGGTTCGACTGGCAAACCCAAAGGAGTGTTACACACTAGTGGAGGTTATCTATTATACGCAGCCACTGTATTTAAATATGCATTTGACTACCATGAAGAAGATCTATTTTTCTGCTCTGGAGACTTAGGCTGGATTACAGGCCATACTTTCAATGTGTATGGTGCACTTGCCTGTAAAAGTAGCACTGTTATATTTGATGGCATTCCGACTTACCCAGATGGAGGTCGCTTTTGGGAGTTGATCGATCGATATCAAGTCACCACATTTTATACCGCTCCTACTGCGATTCGAACCCTTATGCAACTTGACCGCTCATATGTTACAAAGTATAGTAGGGCCTCCTTGCGCCTACTTGGCTCCGTAGGTGAACCCATTGATCCTGCCACTTGGCATTGGTTCTACGAAGTAGTGGGTGAAAAGCGCTGTCCGATTATTGATACCTTTTGGCAGACAGAAACAGGCGGCCCTATCATCTGTCCACTTCCTGGGTCTACGCCATTGAAACCTGGATCTGCTACACTACCTTTTTTTGGTATTGTACCCGCAATCGTTGATGCAGATGGCGTTGAAATGATAGGTGAGGGAGAAGGATATTTGGTTATCAAAAATCCCTGGCCAGGAATCGCCCGAACTCTTGATGGGAATCATCAAAGGTTTGAATCTACCTATTTTGAGCCATACAATGGCTATTACTACACAGGCGATGCGGCAAAACGTGATGCAGATGGCTATTTTTGGATCATAGGTAGAAGAGATGATATGTTGAATGTCTC
This sequence comes from Candidatus Cardinium sp. cByotN1, assembly GCF_022810525.1. Taxonomy (NCBI): domain Bacteria; kingdom Pseudomonadati; phylum Bacteroidota; class Cytophagia; order Cytophagales; family Amoebophilaceae; genus Candidatus Cardinium; species Candidatus Cardinium sp. cByotN1. The sequence continues at coordinate 604 of NZ_JAACGG010000125.1, read as the reverse complement.
CGGTCACTTACTATCAACTGCTGAGATTGAATCTGCATTGATGCAACACCCAGCAGTAGCAGAAGCAGCTGCAGTCTCTGCTGCACATGCCATAAAAGGTGAATCCATTCACTGTTTTATCGTATTAAAGCATAGGTGGAAATATGATGGTATCATTGAAGATGCAATCAAAGCAATTGTTCGTAACAAAATAGGCGCCTTTGCCGTTCCAGAGTTGATACACCCTGTACCCGCTTTACCTAAGGTAGCGTCTGGCAAAATAATGCGTCGACTGCTTAAAAAAGTAGTACAACAGGACGCAGATTTAGGTGATACCTCAACGTTAGTAGACCAAACTATCATTGAACAGCTCCTCGCGCTTACAACTAAAAAAGGGTAAGATTTTTTAATGAACCTATGGGACAGCCCTACTTATTATTTTGTAAATTTGTAAAAGCATTACTTTCGCTATAGCATAGCCAGCAGGCTCAATCGATACCATAAATTTTTTAACAATTACCTAAAATGAGCAACTATATAAAATTTTTGTACCAGGCTGGTCTACTGTCCACCATTACATTAATGGGGGCTAACTGTGGTGGTTGTGGTAGCAACACACCCTCGG
>NZ_JAACGG010000124.1:0-426 GCF_022810525.1 Candidatus Cardinium sp. cByotN1 | reverse complement strand
TATGTACGAAGAGACTGTTAAAGAAACAAAAAATTACAAACGTAAGTACGAAAAGACTGTTGCTATAATTATGAAGGTACAGATGCAACTTTATAAAAAGGATAAAGTAGAGGATATTTTAAGCTTACAATTAGATTTATCCAACGAACGTGATAAGCAATTCAAAGATGACTTTTCCAAGACATTCGACAAATCGACTGACCAATTATTCATGGAGCTGGAGCAGTCAACTGCTAAAGACGATGTAGCTAAGAGTCAAGAAATACGTGAATCCTTCGAAGAAACAATAAAAAAATCTGTAAAAGAATCAATGTATAAACAAGGATATAAAGAGAAAAGGTATCAGGACCTGCTAGATGAGGCTTTGAAGCCACTCTTAAAAAGTCAGCAAAAATAAAACGCTGGATAAAAAGCTGTAAAACACAA
>NZ_JAACGG010000123.1:0-363 GCF_022810525.1 Candidatus Cardinium sp. cByotN1 | reverse complement strand
TATGTACGAAGAGACTGTTACTGAACTTATGAAGTTAAAGATGCGTACTATAAAGGTTGCAGCAATGTTACAATTATGTTTATCCAACGAACGTGAGAATCAATTCCAAGATGACTTTTCCAAGACATTCGACAAATCGTCTGACCAATTAATCGAGCAGTTAGAAACTGCTAAAGACGATGTAGCTAAGAGTCAAAAAATACGTGAATCCTTCGAAGAAACAATAAAAAAATCTGTAAAAGAATCAATGTATAAACAAGGATATACAGAGCAAAGGTATCAGGACCTGATAGATCAGGCTTTGAAGCCACTCTTAAAAAGTCAGCAAAAATCAAACGCTGGGTAAAAAGCTGTAAAACACAA
>NZ_JAACGG010000122.1:0-18532 GCF_022810525.1 Candidatus Cardinium sp. cByotN1 | reverse complement strand
GCACTTTTTTCAAAGGGCGCGTTTTGTTCTAGCATAAGCCATAGTGGTGAACGGCTACATACCATTTACTAGCCATCTATAACAAGAGGTTCAAAGTATGATTTATGATTAGAATTTAGCTAAATTTGGAGTAAATTAAAGTCTAATCCATAGATAATACCATGCATATGTTTAAAGTAGCCACTTTGTACAAGTTTGTACCACTAGATAACCTAATAGCCCTACAGCAAAAACTTCAATCGATATGTCAAGCCTTAACAGGTACCCTGCTTATTGCTTCAGAAGGGATTAATGGTACGATTGCTGGCCTACCGGATCTATTAGATAAGGCCATGGCTGAGATAGAAGCTATGCCATCATTTGATAATTTGTGGTATCAATATTCTCAGGCAACCCACAAGCCCTTTGGCCGCCTAAAGATCCGAATCAAAAAAGAGATTATCACCATGCACCAACCAAAGCCGCTATCCATGTCACTACGTGGCCGCCATGTTGTAGCAGCAGACTGGAATAATAGATTAGATCAAGCAGCTGTTGTGATTGATGTTCGAAATAATTACGAATATCGGTTGGGGAGCTTTAAAGGTGCCATCAATCCTGAAACAACCTACTTTAGCCAATTCCCTAGTTTTGTTGAAACCCATTTAAAACCCTATAAAGATCAGCCGATAGCTATGTTCTGTACAGGGGGCATCAGATGTGAAAAAGCATCTGCCTATATGTTGGCCAATGGTTTTAAAGAGATATATCAACTAAGTGGGGGCATTTTACAATATTTAGCTCACACTGCAGAAGATGCATCGAGATGGCAAGGGGAGTGTTTTGTTTTTGATGAGCGCATATCCCTAGGCCATGGATTAAAAAAAGGCAGCGCGCTGCTTTGTTATGGCTGCCGTATGCCTTTAAAAAAAGAAGATCTAGATGACGATTACAAACCCGGTCTCCGATGTAAATTTTGTTCAAAAGACAAATAAAGCATTTTATTTGTATCTGTTCGCGCAATGGCAGCAACTTAAGGATTCTATTTCGTTGATTATTAAATAGAATAGTATTTTTTTGAATGGATGATTAGTAGGTAATCTAGCTTATGGGCGCCGATAATATATATAATACTATGTCTATGTTTCGAAAAAAGCACCCCTTGTAAAATAAGGGCTTAATTTTTTATCAAAAAAAAAGTAAGAGGAAAATGCCTTACGGCTTAAATGTACCAATCGTGGGCATCCTTAAGTGGAGGCCATTGCCTATTGACGATATGATTCAAAAAAGCCTTTTTACCCCACTTTTTTCTTGATAAAAGAGTGGATAAGCAATCAAGTTTAGGTATCAATGAAAAGTTATTTATTTCCTGGTCAAGGCAGTCAATATGTAGGGATGGGCCAAATACTTTATGGCCATAGCAGCCAAGCACGTGCCATGTTTGCAACAGCTGATCAGATTTTAGGCATGGCGCTTACAAAAATCATGTTGGAAGGTGATCAGGACAGCTTAAAACAAACAATTGTGGCCCAACCTGCCATCTTTTTACATGCCGTTATTACTGCTCATATAAATGATAACTTTCATCCAGCCGCTGTGGCCGGTCATTCTTTAGGTGAAATAGCCGCACTAGTAGCCAACAAAGTGATCACCTTTGAAGATGGCTTACATTTGGTAGGGGTTCGATCCAGAGCGATGCAAAAAGCTTGTACGCTTTTTCCAGGTACAATGGCTGCTGTACTGGGTCTAAAGGATGAGGTAGTAGAATCGATTTGTGAAGAGATTACAGCAGAAATAGTGGTTCCTGCTAATTACAATTGCCCTGGACAATTGGTTATCTCTGGAAGTCAAGCTGGTGTAGCTCTAGCCACAGCAACCTTACATAAAGCAGGTGCCCGGAAAGTCATACCCCTACAAGTAGCAGGAGGCTTTCACTCACCACTTATGGCCCATGCGCAGGAAAGTTTTGCGGAAGCAGTTGCAGCCATTCCTTTTACTAAAGGCATCTGTCCAATCTACCAAAATGTTACAGGGTTGCCTGTTACCGATCCTCAAATCATTAAGAAAAATCTAGTCCAACAACTGGTAGCCCCTATTTATTGGACCCAAACCATTAAGCAGATGATAAAAGATGGGATTACGGAATTTATTGAATGTGGTCCAGGGACGGTTCTACAAGGATTAGCTCGAAAAATAGCCCCTGATCTATCAACTAGGGCTATGTAAGCAACCCACCATCTACTTGAATGACTTGCCCTGTAATATAGCTCGATGCATCAGAAGCTAAAAACAGAGCACAATTAGCCACATCTGCTGCAAGCCCCACTCGCTTAAGTGGAATCTTTTCGCTCCATGCTTGTTGAAGCGTCGAATCTAGTTGGTCAGTCATGGCAGTTGCTATAAAACCAGGTGCAATAACATTGGCACGTATATTTCTACTGCCTAGTTCTAAAGCAATCGATTTAGTAAAACCAATCATACCAGCTTTGGAGGCCGCATAATTGGCTTGCCCAGCATGACCACTAATGCCTACAATAGAAGCTATATTGATGATAGAACCACTGCGTTGCTTGAGAAAGGTTTTCATGGATGCCTTCACTGTATTGAAAACAGACTTTAAATTTACATTTAATACCGCATCCCAATCTGCTTCGGGCATCCGCAATAGTAAGTTGTCTTTAGTGATACCGGCATTATTAATCAATACATCCAATCCACCAAATTGGGCTACCATATTTGCTACTACTTTATGGGTAGCATCAAAATCAGAGGCATCTGCGTATACGGCTTGCACCTTCACATCAAAAGCTTGTAATGCCGCTTCTGTGGCTCGTACCGCTTCCAAATCAGAACCGCAATAGGTAAAGACAATATCGCCGCCTGCTTCTGCTAACTTTAGTGCAATGGCCTTACCAATGCCCCTTGATCCCCCTGTAATCAATACTTTTTTTCCTTTTAGATGCATAAAATACAAAGCGCTTATATCAGAATTTTTACTTACTATAAAAGAGGCAGTTTAGCGGAATAATACAACTAGCAAGCGCATGGTAAAAATTTACTGCAAGGAGATTGTATAGCCGGAAAAAGCACAGTTACCTGGTTTGTTGATCACAACTTTTTAGAGGAGCTTTTTTTACTTTTTATTAAGAAATAAGTAAGCTTACAATACCTTTGCATTTGATTTAGCAGCAACTAACGCGTCGTACTCTTTCTTAGGCGTTACCACCAACTTCTCATAACGGCGCATACCGGTTCCAGCAGGAATCAAATGACCTACAATAATATTTTCCTTCAATCCTTTTAGCCTATCATACTTAGCACTAATACCCGCATCACTGAGTACTTTAGCGGTTTCTTGGAAAGAAGCTGCCGATAAGAAACTCTCTGTAGCCAAGGAGATTTGTGTAATACCTTGCAACTTCGGCTGCGCAACAGCTAGTTCTACTGGTTTGGCTTCTACAGGCACTAATCCTTGCTGCTTGAGTTTATCATTCTCTTGTTGCAACCTACTAGAAGCAACAAATTGCCCTTGTTTAAATAACTTAGAATCTCCAGGAGATACTACAATAGACTTATCCCGAATTCTATCATTCTCTTCAAAGAATTTAACCTTATCAATAACTTGCCCATGTAACATCGTAGTATCACCTGGATCGAGTACTTCTACCTTACGCATCATCTGCTTGATGATGATTTCGATATGTTTGTTATTGATTTTCTCACCTTGTAAGCGGTACACATTTTGTAGCTCATTCATGATATACTCTTGTGCAACCAGTGGTCCTTTTGTCACCAAAAGGTCAGCAGCAGCTACCGCACCATCTGTGATCACCTCCCCTACTTTCACATAATCGTTGTCTTGAACCAAGATGTGCTTCGACAATGGGATCATATATTTGACCTGTATACCTTCCTTAGATTCAATGAAAATCTCTCTATTACCTCGCTTAATGCCACCATAGGTTACCACGCCACTTAACTCACTGATAAAAGCGGTATTGGCAGGTTTTCTAGCCTCAAAAAGTTCGACTACACGAGGCAAACCACCAGTAATATCCCTAGATTGATTAATGATACGAGGCACTCTAGCCAATACTTCCCCTTTATGGACCTTATCACCTATTTCTACTGCAAGCTGTGCTTTAACAGGAAGGGTATAAGAAGCAATGGTTACACCTGCATCATCAGATAAGACAATACTTGGATGCTTAGTCTTATCCCTAGACTCAATCATTACCTTGGCTTTACGACCCGTTTGTTCATCAAACTCCTCCTGATAGGTAACACCCTCCTCAAGTCCTAAGAAATTAACTACTCCATTTTGAGTAGCCAATAAAACAACGTTATAAGGATCCCAATGGTAAAGTTCTTGGTCATAGCTTACAGCTTGATTGTTTTTTACTTTAAGATGGGCACCATATGGTAAATGGGTACTGGTTAATACTTTTCTTGTATCTCTATCTAAAATTTGGAGTTCCGAAGAACGACTCATAACGACTTCTACGGTCTCTCCATTGGCATCTACATAGCTGGTAATAATCAGGTCTTCAAAATTCACAACACCTGCATACTTTGCTTTAACCTTAGCATCAACGGTAACATTAGAGGCAATACCACCTACGTGGAAGGTTCTCATGGTAAGCTGTGTACCAGGCTGCCCAATAGACTGGGCAGCAATTACGCCAACTGCTTCGCCAACGGATACCATATTGCCTGTGGCTAAGTTGCGGCCATAACATTTTACACATACTCCTTGAGACAAATCACATGTCAAAACGGAGCGTACCAATACGCCTTCTAGGCCAGCCGACTCGATATGAACAGCTATTTGCTCATCAATAACATGCCCACGCGCAACTAATAGAGATCCAGTTTGAGGATCCAAAAGATCCTCCACTACGACACGACCCAAAATACGTTCTGCCAGTGATTCCACTACCCTATTTTCCACTTTCACAGCGGTTACATTAATCCCTTTAAGGGTACCACAGTCTTCTTCAACGACTGTTAAGTCTTGTGCTACGTCTACCAACCTTCTGGTCAGATAGCCTGCATCTGCTGTCTTTAAGGCAGTATCAGCCAAACCTTTTCGAGCACCGTGAGTAGCAATAAAATACTCAATCACATTTAACCCCTCTTGGAAGTTAGAAATAATAGGATGTTCAATAATTTCTCCCACAGCTCCTTGTGTACTTTTTTGAGGCCTACCAATCAATCCTTTCATACCACCTAACTGACGAACTTGTTCACGAGAACCTCTTGCGCCAGAAATCATCATCATATAAACAGAGTTAAAGGCGTCTTGGTCTCGCTCCAACTGTTCCATAAGCTGATTAGTAATACGGGTATTGGTTCTGGTCCAAACGTCAATGACTTGATTATATCGCTCATTATCGGTTATTAAGCCCAACATATAATTACTCCAAATAGACTCTACCTCTGTAGTGGCTTGGGCAATCAGTTGATGTTTATTAGCTGGTATCTTGACATCATCTAGCCCAATAGTCATTCCTGCTTTAAAAGCAGTATTAAACCCTAATGCTTTAATGTTATCTAAAAACTCAACAGTAACCACCGTACCAAACTGACTGTACATATCGGTTACAATGCGCTGCATGTTGCGCACATTAAGCGTTTCATTCACAAAATCCATACCGGCCGGACAATATTCATTGAATACTACTCTACCAACCGTAGTCTCTACTAATTTATATGCAATGGTTCCATCTGGACACGCGGACGGAAGACGAAGATGAATATAAGCATGCTTAGCTACCTTATCATGAGCCAATGCAATCAAGACTTCCTCAGGCGCATAAAAACGCATACCTTCTCCTAACACAGGATCAGTGGGTGTACCGCGTCTACCTTTGGTTAGATAATGCAATCCCAAAATCATATCACGGGATGGAATGGTAATAGGAACACCATTAGAAGGGTTCAATACATTGTAAGAGGCTAACATGAGTAAGGAGGCTTCGGCAATGGCTTCTTGTCCAAGCGGAACGTGAACAGCCATTTGATCGCCATCAAAGTCGGCATTGAAGGCGGTACAAACTAAAGGATGTAACTGAATAGCTTTACCTTCAATCAACTTAGGCTGAAATGCTTGTATACCCAATCGGTGCAGGGTAGGTGCTCGGTTGAGCAATACAGGATGACCTTTAAGTACATTCTCTAATACATCCCAAATAACAGGATCTTTTTCTTCTATTAATCGCTTGGCCACTTTTACAGTTTCTGCTACACCACGCTCTATCAGCCTACGGATGATAAAAGGCATAAATAGTTCAACTGCCATCTCTTTGGGTAGTCCACACTCATGCAATCGCAACTCAGGCCCTACGACAATAACCGATCTACCGGAATAATCCACGCGCTTACCGAGCAAATTCTGCCTAAAACGACCTTGCTTACCTTTTAACATATCAGACAAGGATTTCAATGGGCGAACACCCTCCGAAGCAACCGAATTTACCTTACGGGAATTATCAAATAAAGAATCTACTGCCTCCTGCAACATACGCATCTCGTTGCGTATGATGATCTGAGGGGCCTTAATATCTAATAGCCTCTTGAGTCTATTATTTCTAATAATCACTCTTCGATAAAGATCATTTAAATCAGAGGTCGCAAATTTACCGCCTCCTAAAGAAAAAAGAGGACGTAACTCCGGCGGAATAACGGGCAATATGCGCATAACCATCCATTCTGGACGATTTTCCACTTTTTTATGGACATCCCTGAAACCCTCTACAATTTTTAGTCTTTTGACTACTTCCAAGCGCCGTTGTTGAGAAGCATCAGTAAGTAACTGTTCCCTTAAATCAACCGAAAGCTTTTCTAAATCAAGTTTTTTTAGAATAGATTCAATAGCTTCTGAGCCAATTAAAGCTATAAATTTATTAGGATCTGAGTTGCTCAATAATTGATTTTCTGGAGGCAACTGATCTAAAATATCCAGATATTCATCCTCGGAGAGCAGATCCATAGGGGCTACACCATCTTGTTGTTTGATACCCGGTTGAAGCACTACATAACGCTCATAGTAGACAATCTGCTCTACTTTTTTAGTAGGTATACCCAGCAAATAACTAATTTTACTAGGTAACACTCTAAAGTACCAAATATGGGTCACGGGAACCACTAACTCGATGTGACCTACTCGTTCTCTACGTTGCTTTTTTTCTGTAATTTCAACACCACATCTATCGCACACAATGCCTTTGTAGCGAATGCCTTTATACTTACTACAATGACACTCCCAATCTTTTATAGGGCCAAATATGCGCTCACAAAATAATCCTTTGGTTTCAGGTTTGTGGGTTCTATAATTAATCGTTTCTGGCAGAGTGACTTCTCCTGATGAACGGGATAAAATAACCTCTGGAGAGGAAAGACTGGCAACGATACCAGAAAATTGAGCAGATTGTGCCCTATTTTTTTTGAATTTCATATGGTTAACTTGCTACGCGATTTAGATAAAGAAGGGATGATCATACAAGTGTAATTTCAAGGCCTAGTCCTCTTAATTCATGAATCAATACATTAAAAGATTCAGATAAATTGGGTTTTGGAATATTATTACCTTTCACAATGGCTTCATAGGCTTTAGATCTACCCACTACATCATCTGATTTGGTGTTGAGCATTTCTTGTAAGGTGTAGGCAGCACCATATGCTTCCAAGGCCCATACTTCCATTTCACCAAATCTTTGTCCACCAAATTGGGCTTTACCACCTAATGGTTGTTGGGTAATCAAAGAGTAAGGACCTGTAGAACGAGCATGCATTTTATCATCTACCAAATGGGCCAGCTTGAGCAGATAGACTACGCCAACCGTAACTTTTTGGTTAAATGGCATGCCGGTTCCTCCATCATAAACCGTTGTTTTACCAAAAGCAGGTAAGCCAGCCAGGTCCAACTCATTGGAGATATCGTCTAAGGTCATACCCTCAAAAATGGGATTGGTATAACGCTTACCTAATGCATGACCAGCCCACCCCAGAACAGTTTCATATAATTGACCTAAGTTCATACGAGAAGGCAAGCCTAATGGACTCAATACAACATCTACGGGTGTACCGTCTGCTAAGAATGGCATATCTTCTTGAGGTACGATCTTGCAAACAATACCTTTATTACCATGTCTTCCAGACATTTTGTCACCAACCTTAAGCTTTCTTTTTTCTGCAATATAGACCTTAGCAATCTTTACTACGCCCTTAGGTAGCCCATCGCCCGCTTCTAGTGTAAACCTTTCACGCTTAAAACGTACAATAGACTCGGTACATTCTTTAACATAGTTAGCTACAATGCGTTGTACTAGATCATTTTTAACTGAATCAACTGTCCAATTACTGGGGATAAGATCACCAATTAAATTGGCTTCTGCTGGAACATTATAAAGCGACTCATCACGGTAAATATTCTTAGGAGGAAAAAGCTTCTCAGCAATTAATGAAGCGGTAAGTTTAATGCCTTCAGGAATAATTTCATCCCCAAATTGATGATAAATACCGTTAGTAGTCACTCCATCTAAAACAACAGAGAGCTTTTTAATGGCTACGTCACGCAATTTGACTAAATGCTTGGCATGCGCTTTCTTTAAAAACTCCAGTTCTTTTTTAACTTTTTCTTTACTTTCTTTACTTCTTTCAGGGCTAGAAAAAATTTTAGTATCGATGACAGTACCTTCCATACCAGATGGGACCCTTAAAGAAGTATTTTTTACATCACCTGCTTTATCACCAAAAATGGCTTTCAATAGCCTGGCTTCTGGTGTAACATCTATCTCTCCTTTAGGGGTAATTTTACCAATTAAGATATCCCCTTCTTTAACTTCTGTACCTACTTTAACAATACCATCCAAATCTAACTTGGCAATGGCTTCTTCACTAACATTAGGGATTTCATTGGTCAACTCTTCTGCACCAAATTTGGTATCTTTTACCTCAAGAATAAATTCTTTGATATGAATAGAGGTAAAAACATCGTCTCGAACAATACGTTCAGAAATCACAATACCATCTTCAAAGGTGTAACCTTTCCAAGATAAGAAAGCAACTTTTAAATTTTTACCTAGTGCCAGTTCTGAATTTTTAGTAGCATAGCCTTCACAAAGCACTTGCCCTTTTGCTACACGACTGCCTTTAGAAACAATGGGAGACAGGTTAATACAAGTACTGCGATTGGTACCCCTGAACTTATCCATGGAATAGGTTACAGAAGCTTCATTAAATGCAACGAGTGTCTCTTCTTGTGAACGATCATACTGAACTACAATTTTTCTACTATCCACATAGGTGACCAAGCCACTACCCTCTGCAGTAGGTAAACCTCTAAACTCTTTAGCCACTCGTTTTTCTACACCCGTGCAAACAATAGGGACATCTGGTCGGATCAGTGGGACAGCCTGACGCTGCATGTTAGAACCCATCAAGGCACGACTGGCATCATTGTGCTCCAAAAATGGAATCAAAGAAGCAGCAACCGAAGCAATTTGACTACTGGAAATATCCATGTAATTTACCTGCTCTGGCTTTACTAAAGGATATTCATCTCCACTTCGAACTTTAACACGGCTATCTAGGATCTGGCCATTTGGATCTAACCGTACACTAGCAGGGGCAAAATTAGCAGATTCTTCTTCTGCGGCGCTTAGGTAACAGATCTCACCCGTCAGATCAACTTTGCCATTGGCTACCCGCCTATAAGGGGTCTCGATAAAGCCCATATTGTTGACACGTGCATACATGCAAAGTGAAGAAATCAAACCAATGTTCATCCCTTCAGGTGTTTCAATCGTACACAACCTACCATAATGGGAGTAGTGGACGTCACGAACCTCAAAACCAGCACGATCTCTAGAAAGACCACCAGGCCCTAAGGCAGACACACGACGTTTATGGGTAATCTCAGCCAATGGATTAACTTGATCAATCAACTGAGAAAGGGGATTAATACCAAAGAAAGAATTGATCACAGAAGAAAGGGTACGTGCGTTAATGAGATCTGCAGGTTTAAATAGCTCATTATCTCTAATATTAATTCGCTCCCGGATGGTTCTAGCCAAACGAGAAAGCCCTACACCAAATTGGGTAAAAAGCTGTTCCCCAACCGAACGCACACGGCGATTGCTTAAGTGGTCAATATCATCTACTTCTGCTTTACCATTAACTACCCTGATCAGGTAATGAATAATTTGTATAATATCCTCTTGTGTTAATACACAAGTTTTTACTGGAACATCTAGGTTTAATTTTTTATTGATCCTATAACGGCCTACTTCACCCAAGGTATAGCGCTTACTACTAAAAAAAAGGCTTTCTACGGTTTCACGAGCAGTTTGCTCATCAGGTGCATCTGCGTTACGCAACTGGCGGTAAATTTGATCTATGGCCTCCTTAGTATCATTGGTATTGTCTTTCCCAAAAGTATTGTAAACAAGGTGATAGTCGGAATAAGTTGCTTCTGATTTATGCAATATAATAGAAGACACATCGGAAGCTAAAATGACCTCTATAATGGATTCATCCAATGGCGTATTACGTTCCACAAGCACTTCATACCTTGTGAATGGATAGGATTCACCAGTTTCCTCATCTATAAACTCTTCTACCCAACTTTTTAAAACCCGCGCCGCTAATTTACGACCTATATGTTGCGATAAAACAGCTCTACTTGCTTCTACTTCATCTGCAAGACCAAATATATCTAAGATATCTTTATCACTGCTGTAGCCAATGGCACGCAACATGGTGGTAATAGGAATTTTCTTTTTCCTATCTAGATAGACATACATTACCGAGTTGATATCAACTGAAAACTCAATCCAAACACCTTTGGCAGGAACCACTTTAGCAGAGTAAACATTGGACCCACTAATGTGTTTATTCTGAAAAAAGAAAATACCAGATGATTTATGTACTTGAGAAACAACCACACGCTCGACACCACTTAAAATAAAGGAACCTTGATCGGTCATATAGGGAACATTACCCAAAAAGACCTCTTGCTCAACTCCTTCGTACTTTCCAGTATGTTCATCATTTTGCAACAAGCGTAACTTTGCTTTTAAAGGCACATCATAGGTCAAACCACGTTCAATACACTCTCTAGGAGTATATTGAGGAAGTTCTAGGTTATAATCAATAAACTCCAGAATGTAGTTCCGTTTAGAATCCTCAATAGGAAAGTGCTCCATAAAAACCTTGTAGAGGCCTTCACTTATTCTATTTTCTGGACTAACACCCAGCTGGAAAAAATCTCTAAAAGATTTTAACTGGATTTCAAGCAAATCAGTATAGTTTGCAGGGGCTTCAGCAGAAGGCATATGGCAATTTTGTTTACTAGATTGTTTTTTCTTTACGAAAGTGCTACAAATTTATCATTTATAGGAAGCAAAAAAGATAAACCCTCAGCCCTATGCAGAATAAATAGGCTAAGGGTTAACAGGATTATATAGGCTAATTCAGCTACTTCAACTCAACCTCTGCACCAGCTTCTTCTAATTTTCTTTTTATGCTCTCTGCTTCTTCTTTAGGAAGGTTCTCTTTCATGGTAGCGGGTACACTATCAACAAAGTCTTTGGCTTCTTTCAAAGATAAGCCTGTTATCTCTTTTACTAGCTTTACAACTGCTAGCTTAGAAGCGCCGCCTGATTTTACGATAACATCAAATGCTGTTTTTTCCGATACTGCTTCAGCTGCCACTGCAGGACCAGCAGCTACCACCATAGGGGCAGAAGCAGCAGGTTCAATACCATACTCATTTTTCAAAATATCAGATAGCTCGTTTGCCTGTTTAACCGTTAAATTAACAAGCTGTTCGGCTAAAACTTTTAACTCGGCCATAATTTATAAAGGTTTAATAAAATTTAGATAGATATAAAAAGAGAAAAACTTCGCTTGTTAAGCAGATGCTTGCGCTAAAGTCTTTACTACTCCCATTAAACGTCTCTGGCCAGATTGAACCGCACTCATAACGTTTGCAATAGGTGCCTTCAAAAGTCCCATGATATCGCCCAGAATCTCTTCTTTTGATTTTAGATTACTCAATGCATCCAAGTGCTCTACGCCAATAAATAAATCACCATGAATAGAAGCACCTTTCAGAACAGGAAGGTTTAGTTTTTCAGCTTCTAAAAAAGCTTTTAACATTTTGCCAGGGGCACGCCCACTGTCGCGGCTAAACAAAATACCAGAAAAGCCTTTTAAAATGGTCGAAAAAGAGGCTGCATAAGGCGCACACTTTTCAGATCGCTCTAGTGCTTTCTGTATCAGGGTATTTTTAGCTACTTGATAGACTATATCCTGCTGCGCGCAACTTTTCCTAAATTTGTTTACCTGCTCTACGGTAAGACCCATAGCGTCTACCAAATAAAAACAGTCAAAAGTGGCAAATTTTTCCACTAGATTTTCTATAACCTGTAATTTTTCTTCTCGTTTCATTTTTCTAAAGCCCAACGGCAATGCTCCTATCTACGAAAACGCCTCTACTCATCGTGCTAGAAAGACTAATACTATTTACATAAAGCCCTTTCGAAGAGGCTGGCTTTAACTTAACAATCGCTCTCAACAACTCCATTACATTCTCTACTATCTTTTCTTGAGGGAAAGAAACACGGCCTATACTACTATGTACAATCCCATACTTATCGACTTTAAAGCTTACTTTTCCACTCTTGACTTCTTTAACCATCTTAGCCACATCCATGGTTACGGTACCTACCCGGGGATTAGGCATCAGGCCACGAGGACCTAATATTTTACCCAACTTACCTAGTTTAACCATAACAGTTGGCATAGTAATGATTACATCTACATCTGTCCAACCAGCTGCAATTTTTTCTATGTAATCATCTAACCCTACATAGTCTGCACCAGCTTGTGTGGCCTCTTGTTCTTTATCTGCTGTACAAAGCACCAAGATTCTGCAGGACTTACCTGTTCCATGTGGCAGAGATACCGTTCCTCTTACCATTTGATCAGATTTTTTAGGATCTACACCTAAGCGAATGGCCACATCCATGGAGGCATCAAACTTTGTAAAAGTGTTTTTTTGCACCATTTGAACAGCCTCACTTAAATGATAGACTTCTTTAGAAGAAACTGCTGCGCTATGTTTAGCTTTTTTTTGAATTGCCATGTTCCTATCTTTTATTTAACCCAAGGTGGGGTACCCTCTACGGTAACGCCCATACTTCTTGCTGTTCCAGCTATCATACGCATGGCAGCGTGCACATTTAAGGTATTCAAATCTGGCAATTTATCTGTTGCAATTTGCCCGACTTGCTCCCAACTAATACTAGCTACCTTACGTCTATTAGACTCAGGAGAGCCTTTTGTAATCTGTGCCAGCTTCATAATTGAAATAACAGCAGGGGAAGTTTTAATGATAAAGTCAAAAGACTTATCTTGATAAACGGTAATGATGACAGGTACAATTTCCCCTTGTTGATCCTTTGTTCTAGCATTAAACTGCTTACAGAACTCCATAATATTGATACCTTTGCTACCTAGTGCTGGACCTACTGGGGGAGATGGATTGGCTGCCCCTCCCTTAACCCGTAACTTTACGTAACCTAAAATTGGCTTAGACATAATTGTATGCATTTTATAAAAACCTTTAGCACAGATGCGCTAACTGATTAGACCTGTTTGAAGACCTATTTCCAATGGTCATTTTGGTGTCGAAGCTTGTCTATGCTCGTCAAAAATATATTTAGTATGCTACTTTACTTGAATACGCTTCTTTTAAATTTATTAAAAAACACTTGGCAAAAAGTCTGTTAAAAAAGCTTTTTAACCTGCGTATAGCTTAATTCTACAGGCGTACTCCGCTCATCGAAAATTTTAACAACTACGTTTAGTGTTTTTTTTTCTTCAAAAATCTCTTGCACTTTTCCAGAAAAGCTTGCAAAAGGACCATCTATAATTTCAACTACTTCTCCCAGCGCAAAAATCGTATTCAACTTTAGATGGCTAGGCTCAAGGCTATTGGCTTTACCTATCACGCGATCTACCTCGGCTTGACTCAGCGGAACAGGTGTACCACGCCATCCCTTAACACCTAAAAAGCCTAAAGCACCGGTTATACTTTTTAGTAACTGTACCAGAAGACCATTTGATAAATCTGCCTGCAAAAATATATAACCAGGAAACAAGTTTCTACTTTTTACATATTTTTTCCCAGCACGGACTTCATATACCTTTTCGTAGGGTATTAATAGCTCACCAACAATAGGTTGCAAATTTTCCCTAACAAGCTCCGCTTGTAGATTAGCTTTTATTTTTTCTTCTTGCTTAGTGACTACTTTAAGCACGTACCACTGTAATGCATTCATTCCATTCGTCTATTTTTTAAAAAGCATTATAAAACCACACGAAAGCTTTTTTTAAAGACCAATCTATGAGCCCAATAAGAAGCGCAAATATAAAAGAGGCTACAAGCACGAGTAGA
Organism: Candidatus Cardinium sp. cByotN1; assembly: GCF_022810525.1. Lineage (NCBI taxonomy): Bacteria > Pseudomonadati > Bacteroidota > Cytophagia > Cytophagales > Amoebophilaceae > Candidatus Cardinium > Candidatus Cardinium sp. cByotN1. Next base: position 4,089 of record NZ_JAACGG010000122.1, on the reverse strand, counting down.
GAACTACTTTGCAACTTATGGTAGGGAGGCCAAGTAATCTTATACTTTACTTCTTGTATTAGATTTCGTATAAATATTTTTGCTTTTGACATATTGTTTTATGCACGGGTGGAGAGACTCGAACTCCCAGCCTATGGTTTTGGAGACCACCACTCTACCAGTTGAGCTACACCCGTATGATTTATATACCACAACTTTTTACAAGGGCGGGTTTTTTCTTGGCTAACCTTGTCATAGTCTGGAATAGAAAGATTACGCAGCATAAGCGAGTAATGCTTACTAAATCAGCAACAAGAGAACAGAAAAACAGTTTATTCAATAATTTCAGTAACCCTTCCAGCGCCTACTGTTCTACCCCCTTCACGAATGGCAAAACGCAAACCTACTTCCATGGCAATACTATGAATAAGCATAATTTCCAAGTTAACGTTATCACCTGGCATGACCATTTCAACCCCTGCAGGAAGCTTTACTTCACCGGTAACATCTGTTGTTCTAAAGTAGCACTGTGGCCTATATTTGTTAAAAAATGGTGTATGACGCCCTCCTTCCTGCTTGGTTAAAACATAGACTTCCGCTTTAAACTTACTATGTGGTTTTACACTGCCTGGCTTGCAAACAACCATACCACGCTGAATAGAAGATTTATCGATACCACGAAGCAAAAGCCCTACATTATCGCCAGCCTCACCCCTATCTAGGTTTTTTCGGAACATTTCTACACCTGTAACCGTAGAAGTCAATTTTTCAGCACCCATACCAATAATCTCAACCGGACTACCTGTGGTAATCACACCTTTTTCAATTCTACCCGTTACAACAGTTCCACGACCTGTAATCGTACAGGTACCCTCTACAGGCATTAAAAAGTCTTGATCTACCAATCGGACAGGAAGAGGAATATAGGTATCTACTGCAGCCATCAACTCCTCCACTTTTGCTTCCCACTGGGGCTCTCCATTCAAAGCACCTAGCGCAGAACCACGAATAATAGGGGTATTATCACCATCAAACTTATAAGCATTTAATAGTTCTCTAACTTCAAGCTCTACCAACTCAATCATTTCAGGATCATCTACTAGATCTACCTTATTCAAAAACACTACAATGCGTGGGACACCAATTTGACTAGCTAAAAGAATATGCTCCCTGGTTTGAGGCATGGCACCATCTGTAGCTGCCACTAGGAGAATCGCACCATCCATTTGGGCAGCACCTGTAATCATATTTTTAACATAATCTCGGTGGCCTGGACAATCCACGTGGGCATAGTGTCTATTTTGGGTTTGGTATTCTACGTGAGCCGTATTAATAGTAATACCTCGTTCTTTTTCTTCTGGAGCAGCATCAATGGCTGAGAACTCTTTTTTTTCTGCCAAGCCTGCTTTAGCCAAAACAGTAGTAATAGCAGCTGTAAGAGTTGTTTTGCCATGGTCAACGTGACCAATTGTGCCAATGTTTACATGGGGCTTTAATCGATTAAATGTTTCCTTTGCCATAGCTTAATAATTCGTTAGATTTTCAATAAAATAAAAATAAATAGTTTATACAATAACTTTTTTGGACCTATCAAAACCAGCTTCCTCAAATCTATTCCAATGTGGAGCCAATGACGGGACTTGAACCCGTGACCTCTTCCTTACCAAGGAAGCACTCTACCACTGAGCTACACCGGCCCTATAGCAACTTAAAGAGCGGGAGACGAGGATCGAACTCGCGACCTGAAGCTTGGAAGGCTGCCGCTCTACCAACTGAGCTACTCCCGCTTTATACTGCTCTAAAAACTACTACTACCTAAAAGTGGGGAGAGAAGGATTCGAACCTTCGAAGCTTACGCAACGGATTTACAGTCCGCCCCAATTGGCCGCTCTGGCATCTCCCCTAAAAAGGCAATAAAAAAGGCAAGGGAAATATAGCAGATCCACTACCTAAATAGGTCTAGCAAAGCTACGAAAAATATTTCCCTTATACAAAAGGAATAAAATGGATAAGCAAAATAACACTTTTTTTAACGATGGAGCCCCTAAAAGGCATACTAATTACTAGTAAACAACCTATATCAGATCTACATAAATAGCCAAGGAGAAAGGTCTGAGTCGATGAGCATTAACAGGACCTTCTTTGCCTTCAAAAAGAGGTGTCAAATTAAAACCACCTACTAAACCAAAACGGTGATAGCCTATTCCAGCCTGAATGCCAAACGCAAGTCTTTTAAGATTAAAATTACCTTCACAAACTGAAGAAGCGCCTGGATCCTTATACTCTTCATAATGGGTTATGGTAGAAGCGGGCCTACGTACGCCTACTTTACCCCCTAACCAACCATGAAAGCCTGCTTTAGGTTCATGTAAGACACTATTGAATCGAAGTCTGAATAAAAAGTCAATGAAAGGAATGTTAATAGCAGAATAAGCATATTTTTTACCGGCTTCATTAACTAAATCTTCACAATCTGTACGGGATACATCGCTTCTTTTAAGAGTCATATAGATGGTATCACCACCTTCCTGCCTACCCGTAAAAGCATAGTACAAAGTACTCCAACCACACCCTAGAGACAAGGCAAAACGGGATTTATTAATACGAATGGAATATAAAAATGCTCCATTTTTACGCAATAAACTAGACCAATCTAATTTTTTCACCTTTTGAAAAGGTATAGATAGAGTCGAATCTAAACTGTATAAAAAATCAGCTTTTAGCAGCTCTATCATCAGACTAGGATAGTTTTCTATAGGTGGCAGATAGGTGTCAGGTTCTGTTTGCTCTGGCGTATCGACAACAGTAGGAGATGGAAAATCTTGAGAAACTGCATGGCCAGTATAAACTGCAACAAAAAACAATAGCAGGGTGAAAATTTTTTTTCTTATGTACATTTATATAATATTTTTAGGGTAAAATATTCTTTAACAAAAGTACTTTTTTTTTTAAATATCTCAAAATATTAGTTTGAAATAAATTTTTGTTTGTTAAATTTGCATAGCACCTTATGTTGGACTTGTAGCTTAACTGGATAGAGCACTGCACTACGGATGCAGCGGTTAGGGGTTCGAATCCCTTCAAGTCCACATTTGTATCCATTCAGCTTGACCCGACCCCAACGAGCGCTTGTATCTATTCACTCAAATGACCCCTATTTCGCCCAATGATACGGCAACACCGATAGTACCTATCACTAGCTAATAGCTTGCTATTCAAGGTCAATAAAATCATGTTTCACTAGCAAAGTAATTTCTAGTATTTTTACTATCTTACTTAGGTTATCAACTTGTTCCTCCCGTTAGGCAGAGCCTATTAGAGGGTCTAATACAGAATAAATCAGATATAAATAAATCAGATATAGATGTAAAAGATCCGTTAAATGAATCTCCAATGAAACCAGTATTATTTAAAGGTGGTCTTTTTGCATTTGACCCATTGTTAATAGAGCATTTCAACCCTGTCAAATCGGTAGCCACATGCTACATAGTATGTAATCAAAAAATATTATTGTTAAAAAGAAATAACTACACAACTGCAAACAACACATGGTGCATGCCAGGTGGAAAGTTAGAACAAAACGAAACACCTCTTCAAGCAGTTATAAGAGAAACAGAAGAAGAAACCGGCATCTTACTGGTTCCAAAGGAGACGCATCTTGTGCAAACTATTTATGTAAGGATTCTTACACCAAAACAAGACTATTTACTCCATTTATTTAAAGCAGTTTTACCTAGATATCAACCATATGATTATGAAGTTGTGCTCAATCAGGAACATACAGATTACCTATGGGTTGATCTAGAAGAAGCCAAACAATTAAACTTAGTTCCAGGTGGAAAAGAAATACTAGCATCGAATCTATTAAGGTACTAGTCAAAATAGGTATCTGTTCCTGACACTGTTAAAAAATGAATTTTTTACCAGTGTCAGGAACAGATAATGGCGTCAACTTAAGGAATTTTTAATTATTTTTATGTTTCCATTCACCACTATGGCTTATACTAGGAAAAGAACGCGCCTTTTGAAAAAAGTACGATCAGCAAGCGCCGTTTACAGATGAAAAGAAAAACAGTTGCCGGGAGGGATGGCAGAAAGGTTCCTGTTTTT
>NZ_JAACGG010000121.1:0-19883 GCF_022810525.1 Candidatus Cardinium sp. cByotN1 | reverse complement strand
ATTGCCTTCTTCTTCTAATGTTTTTTTGCTTATATTCAATTGAACTAATGCTTGCTCGTCTTTTGCTTTTTCTTCAGGCGTTATAGCTTTGTTTGTAGTTAGCTTTTGCTCAAGTGCCGATATCTTTTTACAAATGTCAAGATAATCAGGATCAAAATGTTCATGAACCCATCCCATTCTAGGTACTTGAAGAGGTGCTAATTGGCTTAGTCCTGCTTGTGCTTTAAATAATTTATTATAGGATTCGGGATTTTTGCTCATATGATCTGAAGCTATTTGTCTCAATCCTCCTGGACTGCCTATTTGCTCTTGTATGTCCTTTGGAAGGTGTACAAATAGGCCATTTAGCGCACAATCATTTTTTGTCTGATCTAACCTTTCATATTGTTCTCTTTGCTCTGTTGTAAGATTAAGATGCCTAACATGGTCTTTTCCTCCATTTTTACCACGTATAAGACATAGGGGAATAGCTGCTGATTGATCATCTGATGTTGCACATATGGGCGCTCCATGCTCATCATAAATATTGACAGATAGGTTAAAAATTTGTCCGATGGCTAAAATATGCTCTATAGTCAATGGCTCACCTTTTTTAAGTTGTTGGATCGCTTTTTTAAGCTCTTTATTGACTTTTTGGTTCGACTTCGCTTTTTTTGAATCTTTTGGCTGCTTAAGGCAAGCTCCTTCTTTGGCCGTTGGCTGTTTATTATCCTTTTTATCACTACTTGTATCTTGAGACTGCTTGCTAGGTTCTTGTAGTATTTGTCGTGCTGTGGCTAAGTTTTCTTTTGCTATTTCTATTTTTTGTTGTTTAACTTCCTTATATCTTTCCACGCCTTTTTCTGCTAGCTTATCCAAAAATTGTTGATTTTCCTGACTTACTTGTTTAAAAAGTTGCTCATTGACTAAGTTTGCTCCATAGCTTACTCCGGAGCTGATTTCTTCATTGATTTTTTGAATAGCATCTCCACATAGGTATGCTTCAAGCTCACTCACTAAATTTTCAGGGGTAGAAGGCCCTAAATTGGCCAAGTGTTCTCTTATTGGGTTGGCGGACCTATCTGGTGGTCTGAAAGCGGTTATATCATCTATTTTAGCTATGGCGATCTCCCCTTCATTGTCTATAGGTGGTGCCTCAGCCATAACAGTTGTTTGGTCGCTTATGCTAATAGGTGATTGTATAGATGGGCTTGCTTGTTTTGATTGTTCTATGTCACTTTTATAAGTGGCAATACGTTGCGTAAATGCTTCAATGAACTTTTTAGTCAGGGGTGCGATTGTATCGCTTGTATTACTGCAAGATTTCCGGACTGTGTTAAAAATGTCTACTGTTACTTCAACCTCTTTGGCACCTGCTCTAAGGTCTTTGGCACCTACTTTAAAGTCTTGGTAGACCGTATTATACATAGTTCCCTTGCCGATTTGTTTGAACACCTGGTTAGCAGGATCAGATTTGAGCATATTATTTAATATCCTGTGCGCTTCCCCTAAGAAGCATTGTTGCCAGGCGCTATTTTGTTGTTCCCTATCTAATTTTAGGGCACTAGTGATGAGTGGATTGGTGGTAAATGCCTGCATCAACTCTTGCTTTACTACCCTTCTAATTTCTTTAGCTTGTTGTTTTACCCATAGTTCATCAGCAAGGCATTGGGAAGTCTTGTTTATGAGCTCTCCCATAGCACGCTTTTTCAATTCGGTAGTTAACGTATCTGTAACAATTTGCTGGGGAGCTTTTTGGATCTTCCCTGTTGCTGTTTCAATGGTTATATCCTTGGTTATATCCTTTAAGCTCTTACCACTCAGTATATCCTTACCCACCTGTTTGGTAGCTAGCAGGCTATTTTTCACTGATTCTGCTGTAGTTTTGGCACCCTTTATAGCCTCTTTGGCTACATTTACGCCATAAGATGCAACAGCTATCATGATCTCTATGCCTTTTTGGAGTGCCCACGCTCCCCAATCGAAACTACCTTTAAAAGCTGATTTGATCGTAGTAACCATATCATTTATCCCATTTTTTATCAATGACATCCCCACTTGCACACCTCCATAAGCAGTAAGCAAACATCCTACTGCGATCTGGCTCAAGCTAATCAAGGCCATAGAGATGATGCTAAAGAAAGGGTAAGGAGGTATTTTTTTTATGGTAAATAGGTCAGATAATCCTTTTAAGCCTGCTTCACGAATGGCTTTACCATGCGCCATAGCAGCCTGAGGATCCTTAAAAGTAGCATGCAAGGATTGATTGGTTAGCGCAACATTAGCTAGTTTTTTATTCCTGGTTGCACCTGCGTCACGTAATACTTCAAGCGCCTGCTGGATATATTTTTCTTGTTGGGAAACAATGTCTAAATCATGTTGTATAGCTATTACGGTATCGGTTCTTGCTTTTCCATGGCCTACAAGCCCATGGAAAGCCATAAGATTAGGGCGATAGAGGGTGTAGATACGGCTTTTTGCTATTTCTAATGCTTGGTAAGCTTCCTTTTGATTACCGCCTTTGTTTTCCTTACAAGATAGCAGGGCACGTGCTTTATTGTAATGGCTATGTAAGCTAAAGATGTCGTCTAATGCAATGGCTCGATCATAGCATATATCGGCACTTTCGTCTCTACCATTAGCCAGCAACTTATTCCCTTTAAGGGTGTAGAAGTAGGGATTTTTGATCAACTGGTCTGCACGGGCATCCTTATCAAGTTGAACGGCAAACTCATTATCAAATCTTTGGAATATCGAAAGCCTATCTTGGGAGGAATAGTCTTCTTCTCGAGCATGTTGCACTTTCAACCAAATGCCCCAACGTTCCTCTACTGCTTTTCTCTCAAAGCTACCCCAATTATATTTTTCAGTTAAAGGGGGGCGATTCGGCCTAAAAGGCTCACCGTTTTGTAAGCAGGACAATAGAGCACTGGGTAGCATCGGATAAGCCGATTGAAAATCTGCTAGTAGTTTGTTTCTATAGTCTAATCTAAATGCCTCCTTTTTTAAGGATAGAGCTGCATCAAGTTGCTTGCTATTTATCTCATCACCTGAAAATGAGCTATACCAAGATTTCTTAGCTTGAGTAACTGATTTTTGAAATTGTTCATCTATGATACTTTCGGTAAAATTTTTGTTTAGAAATTGCTGCCACCTTGGTAAGATCGTTTCTGCTTGATCTATACTCCGACAATCGGAAGCGCTGGGTAGATACTTATTGGTTACACTACAGAAATGTTCCAATAACGCATCTTCTGCCCATGTTTTTTTTGCCTCTTGAAGGGCATGCTGGGTAGTCTTTATTTCTTTGGTCTGTCTGGCTGCTTTTAGGTCTTCTAAGCTGCTGCCATCAGGGTTACTGAGTATAAGCTGAGCCATTCCTTTTTTACCTGAACGGGCGGTTCTACCTACATTTTGTAGTTCTACACGGTTCGTTTCTGGTAAAAAGGTGACCGCTACATACAGACCACCTTTATCTTCTACTTCTTGAGAAGTTTTTAAATCAGTTCCACGACCTGCTATATTAGTGGCCAGTATAATGTCTCCACTATTGACCTTATCGTCTTTTAAGGTAGTCACACCTGTATAGGTAAAAACCTTATTAGGATTATAATGGGCTTTGAGTTGGGTTTCTAGGTATTGTGCATGCCTTATAGATTTACAGATAGCCAATACGGCTCGGCCTTGTTTGGCATGGTGCAGTAACTGGTATAGGGTAGCTGGGCACCAATCTTTCTCCTCTACTAATATCGTCCTAAGCTCTTTGCATAAGTAAGACGTCTGGCTGTTATCTTGAATCTTAATGCGTTGATAGGGCGGAATTACTACAAAGTCTACGCCATACAGTTCTTCTAGAAAAGAGCGGGTAGCGGCTTGGCCTAGTGTACCGGTTAGACCATAGATCGAGTTACCATAACGTTTGAAAAATCCTATGTTTGAAAAAAGATTCGTTGATATGCTTTCGGGATCTACCGATAGCCCCTCTTTCATCTGTAAGAATTGGCATAAGCCATCACTCCACACTAGATTGTGCTGTAATACCCCTGTTTCATTGTACTGAACTGGGACAATTCGCTTGTCTTGTGAGACAATATAATGTATCCCTTCTTGGTAATCGAATAGCGCACTTAGGCAATGCTTAATCCAACTAGGGAGCTGGATTCGGGCAAACTCGCGCAGATGAGCTGGCATATCTAGGATCGGCGCACCTTGACTCCATGGTAGTTTGTGCAGTTCTTCAGCAAGCTTATCTCGGTGTTCCATATCTTCTTGAGCGGTGCCGCCTTCCTCTTTAATAGATTTTATTTTTTGCTCTACTTGAGCGATCTCAGATCGCTTCTCAAAATGTTCTTTGTATGCTTGTTTTTCGGCAGGGTCTAAATTTCTAAGCAGTTTCTCTAGGTAGACTGTAGTCATGCTAGTGATAAAGGTTCTTTTGTCGTCTATAGGTAGGATACTTTTATCAGTGGTTATATCACTATCTGGACTTATAGAATCTTTTGCCGTAAAATAGACTTTCCCTTTATATTCGAACATATGATCTGTAATCCATTGTATATAGTGCCAGATGGTACCTAAGGGTAGCTTGAGGTGATCCATACCTGGATGATTAGATCCAAGGCGTACGCTATGGGAACGGTTATCAAATAAGAGGCTGTCTACTTCATCTACCAATACTATATCATAGCCACGCTCACCTCTAGTATTTTCTCCTAAAAATTCTTGTCTTAAAATATCTGCCTGAAAGTCACTAGCTGTTCCATAGACTATTTGATGCTTATAGACAGCAACTTTGTTGTTCGATGGGCTGTTTTCTGATACGCTTAAGTTAAGTAGTTTAAAAAAGGCACTTTTTTCTTTTACTTCTGGTATGGAAAGCTCGGTAGAGGTAGTGATTACATCTACTTGTTTGCCTTGTAAGCTATGAATAGCCGCCAACATAGCTACAATTAAAGATTTTCCTTCGCCGGTATTAATTTGAGCCAAACGACCCCTATCATAGGTAGGGTGTAAAAGCGCTAATAAGGCTAACAGTTGTGCAGGTCTAGGGCTAAAGGGATAATGTAGCTTCACGGCATGTTGGACACCTGCTATCAGTTCTATTTCTACGCCTGGCTGGTAATGAGATTGCGCATAGGTAGCCCATTCTTTTATTTCTTTTTTATTCCATTGGGCAATGGGTTTTTCCTTAAAGGGTAGGCTGGAACTTTGCAGCATCCGAGAGGGAGATTGGTAACATTGTTGAATAGCATCATATTTTTTTTTTAGCTGTTCATAGGCCATTGAAGAGGTAGGTGGCGCTGCAACTGCTATATTGGAAGGAACAGTAGACTCCTGAATAGAATCCGATAATTTGATTGTGATCAGTAGGCTCCTGTAGCGTTTTTAAGGCTTCTTTTTCTTTGTCGGCTTTGATGGAGTCTCTGTAATACGCTTCTACCTCATGCTCTGTGATAGGGGCTGAAGTAGCACGACGAAGCAGGGTAGCAAGAATGGAAGCGTCAATAGATTGTAGCGCAGAGATAACAGGAGCACCTGGCATCACTGAGAGTGATGCATGTTTATCTGACCATTGCGCTGAACCTTTTACCAGTTCGGAATGGGGTGAAATGGTTGGTATGATAGTAGCGCATGATGAATCAGCTGATGGTAGCAGGCAGGAATGGTAACAATGATCTATGCGCTGTTGTTTTTGTTGCAATAGGTTGTAGTCCATGATACGAGGAAGAGCTGAAAATTCACTACGCTTTCCATACACTATATTACTTTTAGAACTGGATAAAGGATCCGTGCTATCTATTTTTGTAGCAGTTAGATCAAGGATCTCAAAGAGCGGTAGGTAAGATAAAATAGCTGATTCTGATATAGACCACTCAATAGAATCGGTTACCAACGATACCTGACCATTTTGTAAGGCACAGATAGCAGCTAAGAAAATGATTACCAAAAGATCTTTTGAACGCTGGATTGTAGACTGCTGACAGAAGGGGAAAAGTACCCTTAATAGATCTACATGTTGGCTCTTTGTCAAGCCCGTATTATTAGATAGGGTAGCAGCTTGGTTAATACCGGTAATAATTTCAGATATAGTATGAGTATTAAATAAGCTTGATCCCTTACGCTTTACTGCTTTTGACCACCTGGTTAAGGCTGATGGGTTATATGGGTCCAATGGTTTATGTTCAGCACTACGTAACGTAGGTTTCAACTTAGCAAAATTATCTAAAACTTCTTTATAGAGAATAAAATCAGAAAAATTCGTGGCATCTTCCTTCGATAATCCTTCTATCTTTGATCTAATGGGTTCTTTATTTTGTTCTAATTTGAGTAGGTCTACTTCTAGAACCTTAATTTGGTTTAATAACGCTGCTAAAGAGGCTTCATAAGATTCTTTTTTGACCCTATAGCTAGTTTTTACATTCGATCGTGTTTTGGATAAGCTACTTAACTTATCTTGTAATTGTGCTAATTTTGATGGCTCCTTTGATTGATTGGTTGGTATGGTTGGGGGGGTAGCTGTATCCTCTGCTCTTTTCTGGCCTAACTTTTCTTCTGATTTTTTAACTGCTTCTTCTGATTTTTTTAAATTTTCTTCGTTTTCTTTTATTAGCGTATCTATTTCGATCTTCAGCGCTTTTTCTTCTGCTGTTAATTCGGCTAAATAGTTTTTATAATTCTGATTTTCAATATTAAAACAGGTAGATAAATCTGAGCGTTTTGCTTCTTTTTTTTTGATATCTTCCTTTAATCCCCGCGTTCTAGTTTCTAAGACAGCTAACGCTTCTTCATAGTCATTTATTACTGCAATCAACTGATCCTTAATGGCTGGTTTTAAATTTTCTACTACTTGATGGGTTAATACTTTTTCTATAGCTGTTTTTTTTAGGTAATGCGAAGATAGAGCAGAATACTCGGGTGCAGGGGAGCTATACAGCATAGAAGGGGCGGATACAACCATCTCTGTTATCAATGTTTCTACGCTATAGGGTTTTCCAGCTTGGAAAAGTTTGTCGGTGATCAATTGGTCAGCTTTAGCGATCCATTCAGCAGGTGCTTCTTCTGCTAATTGCCTGAAAACAGCAGCAGTGAGCCCTTCTTGTATCTGGTAGTTATAAACAAGCTCTAGGAGCTCTATAAAGGTAGAAGGATCTTGAATGATTGAATCGCTACGGCTATAGCTAAATGCTTCTAAAGATGGTGCGATCGTTGGGTCTTGTTTAATTCGATCATAAAGAATAGGTGCTATAGCATCTGATGCGTTGGCGTCTATTTTAGATAGATGCATAAGAGACAACTGGCAGCAAAGGGAGGTAAGCCATTGATAAGCTTTACTTTTAGATATGGCCAAGGGAGAAGATAGCTCATAAATGATTGAGGATACCATTAATTCTGGAACTTTTCGCTTGGATATAAGCTTTAAAAATTCTAGCAAAGATGTAAGATCATCCTCTTCTCGTATGGCTGATAATAAGCTCGGGATAAAAGATGGACTCAGATGCGTATGGGCCAAAGCATCCGTTAACTGGCTACAAGCTTCTGGGGAGGAGGCAAATTGGGGAAGGCTGTTTACTTGGTCTGATAGCCAGTAATGTTTTAGCTGGATCAATTTATCGGGTTGTTCTCTACATACCATATCATAGCCTGCTTGACCCGTAGCTGAAACGATTTCAAGGATATGAGTTAATTGCAGGAGGGTAAGTTCAGCGCTTTTCTTGGCTTTCCATAGTGCATGAAGTAATACTATTTGTTCATCCCTTGTGTAGCGCTGGCTAAGATTGGTCCAATAGTTACTGAAGTGCGCTAGGGTAATAGGATCGGTTTTACCAGAGGGATCTTGAATAAGCTCTTGGACTAGACTGCGAACTAGCCACTCTGAACTAGGGTAATCTTTTATAATATCCGGATAGAGATGGCCACCATTGACAAGATGGTCTACAAAGTCTTTCTGGATCGAAGGAGGAGCGCTTTGTATCAGGTTGCCGGTCTCTCTAAGAAATAGTAAATAGGCACTCGGGGATAGGTTAAGGCTATAATAGGTCAACAAACGGGTAAGGGGGGATGGAGTAGATAAAAGAGATGCTTTAACGGAGTAAGCACTCAAAAGGTTATCTAGACTAGCTGATTTTCTTAAAGGTATAGGATGTGATACAGGCTCTAGAGAGGACAAATCCTCTAGGCTAGAGGAAGAAAACATAGAAAAGGTACCATCAAAATCGGAATCTTCTGATAAGTAGTCTGTATCTTCTTGGCAATCACCGCTGGATAGGCGACTTTCACTGCTTGCACAAAAAGCAGGGAGCTGCTTGTAGTGGCTGACAGAAGCAGGAGGAGAAAAGCCAACATGAAGGGGAAGCGTGGGATGGATAGTAGGGGGTGGGCAATCATCTGAAAAAGGGCTAGCTGCTTCCGTAGGTTGATCTAAAGGAATTTCTAAATGATAGTAGCTATCTTCCTCAGATTCGGTTGTACTGGTGATAGGAGTTTCTTGCTCTATGCTTTCTTTCAAAGTAACATCTAAGGCTACATTAGCTATAAACTTGTTATATAGAACTTTGTTCTTATCTAATACTGATTGATGATATATGGCTTGTTTTTGGGCAGCTAACTCTTCTACAAGTGCCAAGGAGCGTGCCGTCCGCTCGGCTCTTTTCTTTTGGGAATAGGCTTTCAAAGAGGCTTCCTCTTGCATAAGCGCTTCTGCTAGAACCTTGTGGTTGCTTGTTAGTGCTTCTATCTCTTCCTGTTTACAACGAAGCTTATGCCTATTTTGTCGCTCTTGTTGGAGTTGTTGTTCTGCTATAGTCCTACAAGTTTTATGCTTGGGATCATTCTTGTGGGTACAACAGGACTCACAGCATGCATTAGGACATGGCTCATGGCAAAAAACACAATACCAGGTGGCTTTACCACAGCAGCCTCCTCCCTTCAAATTAAAAGACCCTATATAGACCATAGGTTTAGCCTTATTGGTAGCAATAAGATGAATATGATCTGACTGATAAGCAGCATCCTTAGTCATAAAATTTTCTAAGCAATAAGCTTTTTCAAAGACAACCGATGCGGAATAGGAACAGCTTAATCCAGGAAAGCGATTATCGTGGACCATAGCTTGCCAGCTGTTTCCATAGGGTTCTAATACAATCTTGTAACCTGGATTTTTGAAAAAGGTATACCGACAAATTGGTGATGCTGATGGGGGCGTAAAACCACTAGCTAGATTGGTCGCTGAAGAACATGCTAATAATGGCTTTTTTTGAGTTGAGGGTGATTGAATAGATTCACCAATATAAATAAAAGAAGGTGTTAGGCTATCTGCTGAAGCTGGGTGCAAGTGAATGTATTGCGCTTGCCAAGTAGGATCACTGCTAGCCAAGGATGCTGTAGTAAATTTATCTGAAAATCTTACTGGTAAGTTTATGGGGTGCTTGGAATCAGATCTTAACTCAGCCCAACACGATGATCCTTTGGTGTAAAAGTATAAAATGGACCCCTGCGGAAGCGGAATGGGGCTAGGAGCAGCACAACTAACCTTACAAAGCGTAAAACAAACTGGTGCAGTACGACTAGAAGTCCGCCAAGAACCTAGACGTAAATAATGTGGATTACCACAACTTGTTAAGAGTTGACCTAACAATAATAGGTGGGCCATCAAGCGTTTACAGGGAAAGTAAATCATTACTTTGTATCATTACGATCTTGAAATCATTCGCGTGTTGCACGCATCCTCGTTTGATGCGATTTATTGCACCTAGAAAGGGGTAACCATAAGCTATGTAATCGTTGCATCATACTACTTGTTTAAAAAATGAAATAGAAAATTGCATGAATAATAAATACAAAACAAATTGTATAAAACATAATTTAATAGACTAAAGCCCATAGATAAACGTAACTAATATTTCTGAAAATCAGTATTTTAAACCCTTATATAAGCATTGATGATAGTAGGGAGTGCTGATGTTAAAAAAAATGAGATATATCAGCGTGGTGATTACGTTATGTAGGACCTATAGCTATCAAAACAGCCTCAATACATCATTTTACCAATTGGTCCAAAAACATATCTGAGATGGCGTTCCCTGGGGATGTAAGAGACAAGGAATTCAAAAACTATGAAGAAAGTATATGATTGGGATGAGTGGCTACAAATTGCTCCCAGCTTTTAGCCTTAGCAGGGGTAGATAGTCGTTGTTGACTATGGCATAAAGCTACGGCTAGTGCATCGGAAGCATCTAAAAAGGAAGATGGCGTGGATATGTTAAGTAGATAGCTAACCATAGTAGCCACTTGCTGCTTTGAAGCATTGCCATTTCCAGTAACCGCTTGTTTGACCTTACGTGGCGCGTATTCTGTAACAGGCATTTGACAAGCTAGTGCTGCTGCAATAGCTACCCCCTGTGCCCTACCTAACTTAAGCATAGATTGTACATTCGTGCCATAGAAAATGGACTCAATAGCTACTTCGTCTGGCGCATGTTTTTGCAATAAATCCATCATATGCAAATAGATATGACGCATGCGTAGCATATGCCTTTTGTATTTTTGTAATTGGAAAACACCATGTTCTATTAGCTGGAGCGCACTACCCTTTTTTGTTTCCTGAATAATCCCGAAGCCCATAATTACACTTCCAGGATCCAGGCCTAGAATAATTCTTCCACTCATAGGTTAAGCTTTTCGTTTGTTTATTAGAATTTATTCTAATAAACTAAATCTTAGCAAATTTATTGATACTGATACGGTTCAAAACATAGACATAGCGCTGAAAAATATATATAATAGGTATGATGGGCGCCGATAAGCCAGATGCCCTACTAATCATTCATTTAAAAAAAATTTAATAATGAATGAAATATGATCCTTAAGCTGACGCCATTAGCTGCACAGATACTATATATTACTACTAAAGTAAGAAAAACTTATGAAAATCAACCTGGAAGTAGAATGAAAGGGTAAGTTTAAGCTAAACATTTATTATTTTAGACCTGGTACGTCCTGTTATACTGGTAGGTCCTGTTATAGGTTAATTATGAGCAATTGATGATACGCTAACAGAGAAATAAGCAATTATCATACAAACAAAATCATATGAGCAAGCTACATAGATGGGGCATCTGTTTATTATTGGTGCTTACAGGTGTGTTACCTATACAAGGTAACAGCAGTGCGATTCCAAAGCATGGAAAGCTAAAGTTTGGTGCCTAAGCTAGGCTATGTATCCGGGCTTTATTGCATAGAGGATTTTTTCAATT
This sequence comes from Candidatus Cardinium sp. cByotN1, assembly GCF_022810525.1. Classification (NCBI taxonomy): domain Bacteria; kingdom Pseudomonadati; phylum Bacteroidota; class Cytophagia; order Cytophagales; family Amoebophilaceae; genus Candidatus Cardinium; species Candidatus Cardinium sp. cByotN1. The sequence goes on along the minus strand of NZ_JAACGG010000121.1, from coordinate 8,652 downwards.
GTTTGGCTCCAGAGTTATTTGTAGCCTATCATTATAAAGTTATACACTACCGCCCATCTTGCCCCTCTCGTCATGCTGATATGGCCATACAAATTAGCATGGTTTATAAATCCATTAATGTTGATGTCACTAGAATTCATATAGAGCCTAAAGCAGCCTGGTTGCATTATGGTGAATTCAGAGACATATGTTCTGTTGCATTGAATGTACAAGTTTTATCTTTTCCTATTTTATTGAAGTACTATATGGATAAAAAAGGTAAATTGTATATTAGACACTGTTTTGGGCCTTTATGGGTTCTTGCTGCTTATAAGAAAGATTGGGTAGCAGAGTTGGCCAATCAGCCTGGGCAAGAATTATTGAAGCAAATGATATATAAAAATAGTACTAATGATAAACGCAATCAAGCATATTATAACTGTCTAGATCCTGCATCTGCAAACAGTAGGAAGGCATTTTATCAAGTATGGAAAAAAAGAAAAGAAAAAGATAAACGAACTGATCTCTTCTGTATCAATAGTTTATTTAATATTAATAGAAGAATAGGATTTGAACTTACGCTTTTAGGTATAGGATATGAGACAAACGCAGTGCTTATTTTTCATTGGGATATACTATCTTTCTATCTTATTCCATCCCAAGGAGGAGTATTTTCATTCCTATTTTCAATAGGATATAACTTTAATAGGCTATGGGATTACGATACCCATCGTAATAAACATAAAACAGGGCTTTACATCAAAAAACTATAACTTGTTTAATAGGCATATTTAATATGCTACCTCCAACATAAAGCGTTCTTGGAGTAAGCCTATAGCAGGATTTTTTTTACTTAAGTAGCTTAGTTTTTCTTGATCTGTGTAGGGTTTTTCAGCAGTTATCTGCTCGATTAAAATGCTTTGAATGGTTATATCAGGATGATTTAATTTTTTGCGCAGTTCAGGTAAAAGCTCTTCTTTTAGGCTATGTAACATAGAAGCTTGAACCGGATTAATCAATGAAATAGTAATAACTGAACCTTGAATTTTTGTCGATTGATTCATAACCTGGTAAGCAGCTATACGGCCATCTTTCTTAAGCTGTTCCCTATAATCAGCTAAGTAGGATGCAACCATTGCTTCTAGTTCTGATGCTGGTCTATTATACTGGGTTTTTATTTTTTTTTTTACATCAGCTTCATTGGCAATTTCTTGATCACTCAATTTTTCTTTTGCCGTCAATGCAGACTTTAAGCTTGTTAAAGTAGGAATCGTTATTGTTGCTCGTTTCGGGCCATCTACTACAGAATTTGTCGCTACATGGTCGAGCCTATGATTAGAGTCAATCAGTGGTCTAGTAGATGCCTGACTAGGCGTCGTATGAACTGGTTTAGGCCTAATTCCAGCAGGATCTTTAGGAGGGAGCACTTTGGGTAATGGTTCATCTAGTAATGGTGCTACAGTGCTCGTTGTACCAGATGCATGGATACTGGCTAATTCAATCAGTGCCAGCTCAACATGTAACCTTTGATGTTGGCTGGATTTATATCCTATGTCACACTGGTTTAAACGGGTTAATGCCTGTAATAAAAAAGGGATAGTGCATTGAGCAGCATACTCTGCATAACGCGGGCGAATGTTATCCGTAACTTCTAAAAGAGGAATAGTGGCATGGTCTTTGCAGACCAATAAATTACGTAAATGTTCGCCAAGTCCTACCACAAAATGATGGCCGTGAAAGCCTGCTCGTAAGACCCTATCATAAAGGGAAAGGATATCAGGAATATTCCCTTGTAAACAAGCTTCTGTACATTGAAAATAATAGTCATCATCCAACATTTGAAGATGATCACGTGTCTTGGTATAGGTAATCTTACTCCCTGGTCCTGCAGCAGTAGCAATTAGATCAAACATAGAAAGTGCATCCCGCATAGCACCTTCTGCTTTTTGTGCAATCAACTGCAGTGCCGATTCTTCATAAAGAATAGCCGCTTGTGTAGCAATTGTTTTAAGTTGTGTGACAATATCTTCTAATCTAATTCTATTAAAATTAAAGATTTGACAACGAGACAAAATAGTAGGTAAAACCTTGTGACGCTCTGTAGTAGCCAATATAAATATAGCGTAGCTAGGAGGTTCTTCAAGTGTTTTTAGAAAAGCATTAAAGGCCGCATTAGATAACATATGCACCTCATCTATAATGTAGACCTTATATTTACCCATTTGGGGAGCATAACGGACCTGACTAACCAGGTCACGAATGTCTTCTACAGAATTATTAGAAGCTGCATCTAACTCATATACATTTATAGAACTGTTGCTGCTTATGCTGATACAATTGACACATTGGTTACAAGGTTCTATTGCTTCTGTAATTTGCAAGCAATTGATGACTTTGGCCAGTATACGCGCACAGGTAGTTTTTCCGACACCACGCGGTCCGCAAAAAAGAAAAGCATGTGCCAGTTGCTTAGAGGCGATGGCATTCTTTAATGTGGTGGTAATATGGGGTTGACTAATAACATCTTTAAAATTAGTAGGACGGTATTTTCTTGCAGAAACTACAAATTGGCTCATAAGAACATTGTAAATAATAGTACCTGTTCACGAAATTAATACAAATACAAAAGGCTTTTTCTTTTCTTTTCTTTTCTTTTCTTTTCTTTTCTTTTCTTTTCTTGCTTTAATCTACCATAGTCGTGGATAGATAGAAATAATCAGAGATTAGACTTTTTGCATAACTGGTTTATGTTGCGGCATTGGTAGGCAACACGAAGCAGAAAAGCATAGCGTACTATCAATGTACGTGCAGAATGTAGCGCTACGCAAGCAGTCTATTGGCTTATCCTTGAAAAAAAGATTTAATCCGCTCGAAAAAACTTTCTTCTTTCTTATTTGGCTTTGGTATAAAGTTAGGTGAATCACGCAGTGAAAGCAAAATGTCTTTTTCTTCTTTTGTAAGTTCTTGTGGTGTCCAAATTTGCACATAGACTAACTGATCTCCTTTTTTATGATAACCATTTAGATCTGCGATGCCTTTCCCTCTTAATTTAAGAACCTCACCACATGATGTTCCAGGTGGAATCTTAAGTCTAACTTTACCATATATGGTGGGTACTTCCATTTCACAACCTAATGTAGCATCTATAAAACTAATGTGTAAGGTATAGCAAATATTATTGCCTTCACGTTTTAAACGATCATCATCTTCTTCTTCTATCTGGACAATCAAACTACCTGGCATACCACCACGGGCTGGTACGTTACCTTTGCCACGTAGCGTAAGTTCCATATTTTTTCTTACCCCCTTGGGCACTTGAAAGGTGATAAGATCATCTATAAGCTTTCTGCCTTCTCCTTGACAATCAGTGCAAGGTGTTTTAATACGATTGCCTGTTCCAGCACAATTACTACAAATGGATTCTGTCAGCATATTGCCCAGTAAAGTTTGGGTTGTTTTACGAACCACACCATGTCCTTTACATGATCCACATTTCTCTACAGCAAGTCCATTTTCTGCTCCATTACCGCCGCATGTATCACAACTTGTATAACGTTTTACTTTGACTTTTTTCTCAGTACCTAATGCAATCTCTTTAAGATTTAGTTTGATTCTTATCCGTAAATCTTCACCATAATTGGATGACCGTTTTGTTCTCCTTCCACCACCAAAAAAACTGCTAAAGGGAGAATCCTGAAACAGGTCGTTCAAATCACCTTCGAAAAAGTCATCTCCATATGGCCTACCTCCCTCTTGGAATCCTTGTGTACCGAAGCGATCATATTGCTGCTTTTTATCTGGATTACTTAAAACATCATAGGCTTCTGTGGCAGCTTTAAACTTTTCTTCTGCTGCTTTGTTCCCTGGGTTTTTATCTGGATGATACTGCATGGCTATCTTTCGATAGGCTTTTTTAATCTGCTCTGCAGTGGCACTACGTTCTATACCCAAAACACTGTAATAGTCTTTTTCCATTTATACTCCAATTATAACTTTAGCAAACCGCAATACATACTCATTGATCAGATAACCTTTTTCCACTACGGAGACAATCTTCCCTTGCATTTCTGGATTATCTACTGGCTGTTGCATAATGGCTTCATGCAAATCGGCATTAAATACACTCCCTTGTTCTATGGCTATTTCTTCTACACCATACTTTTTTAAAATCCCAGCTAGTTTATCATAAATTAGTTTGATGCCTTCAATGTGTTGGGGTGCCTCTTGTGCACCTTGCAGTGACATTATACATCTTTCAAAATCATCTACAATGGGTAACAGTTCTTTTAGTGTTTGTTCGTTAGCCTTATTAGTAAGGGCTATCCGTTCTTTAACTTGGCGTTTTTTAAAATTATCAAATTCAGCGTAAAGACGCATGTATTTGTTGTTTGCCTCCATTAACAGTTTTTGCAACTGTTCCAATGAAGGTATCTCAGCATTACAGGTTTGATGATGCATATCATCTATTACATCAGCTGATTGACAACAACCTACATGAGGATCTGCTTCTTGCTGGCCACAGCAACATGGTTGATGGATGGCTTCTTCACCGTTACAGCAGCATGGCTGATTAGGTGTTTGACTGTTACAGCAACCACTTGCTTGGTTTTTTTCTATGGGCTCTTTGCAGCAGCCTTGTCCGTTTGTATGTGTGTTTGGTCCCTTCATGCTTTTATTTATGGTATAAAATGTTATGAGATGGCCTCATGATTGAAATAGTAAAAGTAATGGCTAATGGTAACGTTATGCCTTATGCAATGCAATTTTTTTGCCAAATACGCTGAACAATGCCAAATTGGCAGGTCAAACAACTCCTTGGTTTGGATACTTGCCAGGTATTGTTCGGTAAAAATCTTGAATATTTGCTATATCTTTGTCAATATCACCTGTAATATCAAAGATTGGACCAAACCCCATTTCCCTTTTATTGTAGTTGATATACCCTAAAATAATGGGAACGTTGGCTGCTTGAGCTAACCTATAAAAACCTGTTTTCCATCTTTTTACATAGTTTCTTGTGCCTTCGGGTGCAATGGCTAACAAGAGCTTATCCGATTGATGAAACATTTCTGCCATAGCAGCTACCATATTAGTGGATTTGTTTTTGTTTGTTCTATCTATTGGAATAGCACCCAGCTTTTTCATTAAATAGGAAAGTGGAAAAAACATTACTTCTTTTTTTATGGCAAACCTAAGCGTTAAATCAGGAGCGCTAAGGGTAAATAACATGCCGTAGACAAAGTCCCAATTACTGGTGTGGGGTGCCAGTACCACGACTGCTTTTTTTGTAATAGTTGGATCAGTGGTGTTAGTAATCTTCCAGCCTAGAAATTTGATAAGAGCTATAGCACACTTTTGGATCCAACTGTGTCTTTTCTTGGTTACACTACCTTCGGAAGCCATCGTTTTATACGCTTTATTTAGATCAACTAATATCTTACTTTACCAATTTAATATAAAAAACGTTAACCTAGGATGGTCAGCCTCCTATAGGATTCAATACTTGGCTATAAGGCTATGTTTTTTTGATTTTTCATCAAAAATCAAAAAAAATTGGTTGCTCCAATTGATTACAATAAACCTAATAGCTAGATTGCTTACTGGGGGCCATCTTAATTTCTATACGAATAGGTAGGAAACATAAAGCAAAAAATAGCAACGTACCAAATGTAGGTCAATATTGAGCCATTGCATCGACTTGTAAATTACTATTTAGAAGTAACTGCTGCGAAAAGCAGCCTATTGTTTATGAAATAAAAAAATAGTAAAATTGTATCCAAGTAGCCTTTATACTCCTCCTTAGCTCAGTTGGTTAGAGCATTTGACTGTTAATCAAAGGGTCGCTGGTTCGAGTCCAGCAGGGGGAGCTATGGAACAAGAATGGAAATATTTTTTACAACAATTTGAGCTCCATCTGCGGTTAGAATGTTTGCTCTCTGAGCATTCTATTATCGCTTACCTCTCTGATGTAAAAAAATTCGCTCAATTCTTGTTACCTAAATCAATCTCTCCACTTACAGTTAAATCTACCCATATTCAAGATTTTTTTTGCATACTACATGATCTTGGTATAAAAGCTACTAGTCAATCAAGAATGCTTTCTGGGTTGCGCGTTTTTTACAAATTTTTATGTCTGGGTAACCATCTTACCAAAGATCCTACTAAGCTTATAGAAAGTCCGCAGTTAGGCAGATATTTACCATCTGTTTTATCTGTACCTGAAATTGAGGCTATGTTTGAGGCAATAGACCATTCTACCCCTATCGGCGTTCGCAATCGAGCGATTGTAGAAACACTTTATGGTACAGGCATGCGTGTTTCTGAGCTGGTTTCCTTGAAGTTAAGCCATATCTATTTTGAAGAGAGCTTTGTGCGTGTCATTGGAAAAGGTAATAAAGAGCGTTTGATACCTATTGGTGCGGTAGCTTTAAAGTATATTAAAATTTATTTACAAGAAGTGCGTAGCCACATGAGTATAAAATCAGCTCACTTAGATACACTTTTTTTAAACCGACGTGGTAGTAGCTTAAGCAGAGTGATGATTTTTTTAATGGTACAGTCACTTGCTAGAAAAGCTAACATCCATGTGAAAGTTGGGCCTCATATTTTTAGACACTCTTTTGCTACCCATTTAATAGAAGGAGGAGCCAATTTACGTGCCATACAAGAAATATTGGGACATAGCTCTATAACTACTACTGAAATATATACCCATCTAGATAGACATTATCTTAAACAAACCATGCAAGATTATCACCCCAGAAGTCACCTACATGATACCAAGTAAGCTATCTTAATAGCGTGTTATAGATACTTTTTTAGAAAAAATAACTATATTTGTTCTCTTACTTGGGTCCTTAGCTCAGCTGGTTAGAGCATCTGTTTTACACACAGAAGGCCGCAGGTTCGAATCCTGCAGGGCCCACTGCTGTTATGTTTTTGTAAGGTTTTAAAGATGTATCTCTTCAGCCCACTGGTAAAAAAAGCTTTTTTGTGCCACTTTTTTTGATAGAAAAGTCGCACAAAAATCAAGCCCTCAGTAAAAATTTGCTGAAAGTGACCCTTGTAGCTGGAAAAACAGAACTAGCCCGCTACGCGCAGGCTTCAAACAAGCTGTTTTTCTATTTCGGTTGTAAGGGTCACTTACTGATCGCAACTATTTTACAAGGCGCGTTTTTGCTTTTTATCCGTGGCACTGATACAGTACTGAATCAATAGTTAAAGCCTTACGAAAGCTATAACAATGATAGCTTAATAATAACTTAGCCAATAGAAGTTATTTTCTATTGAACTTAAAATTTAGACATTATGCCTGTTAGATTACAACGTAAAGCAAGAAAAAATAAGACAAAAGCAGCACAACGTAAAGCTGCTATCAAGCGTCTTATGTTCATGCCTGTTATTAAATGTTTAGACGTGGAAGCCATCCGCAAAAGTTTTGCTGATCGTAAAAATACCATCTAAATTTTATGGCTTGTATTGTAGCTAGGCAGTATAACTAGATGCCTTTTGATGTATGCCTTCAAGCCTATGGTCATTCTAGAAAAAACGTCCTTTGTAAAATAATTGCGATCAAAAATCACTTTTTACAACTGAAATAAAAAAACAGTTTTGTTTCAATCTTGCGTAGCGGGCCAGTTCTGTTTTTCCAGCTGTAAGGAATCATTTGAACAATTGTTTACCGATGGCTTGGTTTTTTTCTTTACTTCTTTATCAAGAAAAAAGTAGGCTAAAAAAGCCTTTTTTATCAATTTCGTGAACAAATACCTTCTGATCAACTTTTTCAGATATAGCTTTTTTGTCTATGCCTGTTTATAGTTTTTACAAACTTTCTACGACTAGTTTTTGCCTTATTGGGAGCATTCAAGAAAGTTTGCCAGCACTACGCGCTCAGCTATCTTCTCAATTTTTAGCTGACTTCCAACGCCTAAACTTATCTTCTAAAGATAGAATACGACAGTCCCTCTCTGTTAGAGTATTCCTTTGCTGTTTACTTAAAAAATTAGGCTTACCTATTTTACCTCTTTCTAAGAATCAACAGGGTAGACCTGTTTTAGAAAATAGCAATCTTCATATTAGCTTTGCACACACCCGTTATATAGCAGCAGTAGCACTATCTACCGCTTTTCCTATAGGTATCGATATAGAAACCATTAAACCAAGTTTAGCTAAGATACAATCAAGATTCTTAACAGATATAGAGGCTAAAAACGCTAATAATTGCCTTGAAACATTGGCCATCTATTGGGCTGGAAAAGAAACGTTGTATAAACGTTTAGATGGGGAACAAATGGCTACTAATAAGAATATTTTTATAGAACCCTTTGATTTACAAACTGAAGGCAAGCTGATAGCCCATTTGAGTGACAAAAAGTATACAATGGGTTACCAACAATTGGTAGCTAAGGGCGTACCAAGTCATGTTTTGGTATACTCTAAAACCTAACTCCTTATCTATCTGTTCATGCAATGGCGTCAACTTAAGAGGTATATTTAATTGATTATTATATATAATAATATATAAAAAAACGCCCCTTGTAAAATAGTTGCGATCAGAAAGGTTTCCGTTCACCACTATGGCTTATGCTAGTAAAAAAACGCGCCCTTTGAAAAAAGTGCGATCAGAAAGCGGTGTTTACAGATGAAAAGAAAAACAGTTGCCGGGATGGATTG
>NZ_JAACGG010000120.1:0-2325 GCF_022810525.1 Candidatus Cardinium sp. cByotN1 | reverse complement strand
GGCTCCTGTTTTTCCAGCTGTAAACGAAGCTTTCAGCCACTTTTTTCATCAGCGCTTGATTTTTTGGTTACTTTTTTATCAAGAAAAAAGTAACAACAAAAATTCATTTTCTACTAATTTCGTGAACGCAAACCAAAGAGTTGCTAAATATAATCGAAGAAAAACCACAGTCGTGAACGGATACTAGAGATGTAGACTGAAAGATTATATTAACCACATTATAGTTTATTTTAGTCTCAGCCCCATAAGTATATTCTAATATAAAACACCATCAATATAGCATCATCCGACCTATTTCTAGCGTAATAGGTCGGATAATACCTTCACGCTCTTTTTCGTCAGTTGATTTTTTTGTTAAAAATTTATATGATATAGCAAAGAGTTTATCTATATACATCATTAGCTTGATTAGTTAGCAAATTAGCACCACTTGAATAAAAAACATGAAAAAAGCAAATATCTTCTATAGATCTGTGATCTGCGCTAGCGCATTTTCAACGTTAGTTGGATGTAGTTACCATACCAAAAATGGTATGATGGATAATCCATCTGGGCCACTCGTATCCTTAACTGATCAGCCAATTGATCATCCACCTGGTGTAGAAGGAAAAGTAGATTTAGTTTATACAATGTATGATCCAAAGATATATAAATTTGATGATGAATCGCTCCAGCTACTACTTTGTTTGAATGATACATTAATCAAACGCTTAGATTCTTTGAAGCAGTATATATTGGAAAATAAAACTGATGTTTTAAATAAACTGGCTGTGGTTGATACAAGTTTTTTGAAGTTACAGCAACCCTATCTTACCCAGGGTAGTCAGCTCATACCAACACCTGCTGTAGATAGGGCTAATATGGATTCAGACCAGCTGATTAAGTTTAAAGAATGCCGAGCTCATACGCCCACTTTCCATGAATTGTACTATTTAAGATGTTGGTACGATAAGCTTATTAAAAGCTTTGCAGCTGTTTTTAATGATCTATTTATCTGTTCAGGATCCTCTGGCTTGTGTGTGGAGGATTACGTAAAAGTGGAAAACGAGGCAGTTCACCGGGCTATGACTTCATCTTCTACTCGAGTAAAAGGCATAAATTGCTCTAAAAAAAATATCAATAAGCAAGTTAAGTATGTACAAGAGCAGATACATAATCAAAGAGTGATACGTAAATACAGTGATGATGATCCAGGTGCCAGGCGTAATCGATCCATTCAAAATGCAGTTGTTACGCTATATGCTAAGCATCTTATACCTTATCTGGGCAGAGTAGTGGACTACTTGATACGTCAGGCACTTAATACTAGTGTTGCGCAAGGATATATTAATTTGAGTGATGCTGAAAAAAAATATAAAGAAGCTACCCAGCATACTGCATTCCTTTGGAGACAAGAGTATATTTGTCATTATCAGGACTATATAAAAACTCATAGGAAAACTGGTAACGCTTATGCCGATTATCAGGCACGTAGTATTATTTATGACCCTGCCAAGATAATTCAAAAACTAATGGAGCGTGGTTTGAAGCCTATCGATGACAGGTACGCTCAACTTTGTAGCTTGGTTAACTCGATTGTGTATGATGTTGATGCTAGCCTTAAGGAAGCATTATTAAGTAGTCTGACTATACTTTATAATACCTTGTATAGTACTGCTATAGTTCATATAATGGGTGATGTAGCTATATTTCCAGTAGCACATAACGCTCCTAAAAATAGTGAGTTAGTAGCGGCTATAACCAATAAAGCGGCAGCAGCAGATATCATTATAGCCAAATATAAAACCTTGCTTGCTGGTGTTATTTTAAATCAGGAGCCTCATGTTAACCTTGCTAATATCGATTCCGTAGTTAAGGAGTTGCAGCATGTAGGCCTGCACGTCCATTCTATAGAGTCTGATCATACTCCTAATCAGGGTTAATACAGACCAATTAGCGGTTCCAGCATCTGAGCCTATGTAAGTCCTCTAAAAGTCGAATAGCAAAGGATAAAACAAATAAAAACCATACAACTAAATAGATACGATGCTTTGTTTCCGTTCACGCAATGGCGTCAACTTAAGGAATTTATAATTATTTTTATTTGATTATAAGTCTTTTTTATCTTACTTTTTTCTTGATAAGAAAGTAAGCAAAAAATCAAGCCCTCAGTAAAAAGTTGCTGAAAGCAGCCCTAACAGCTGGAAAAACAGAACTCCCCCGCTTCGCGGGCTTCAAACAGGCTGTTTTTCTATCTCAGCTGTGAGGGCTGCTTTCTTATCTCAACTATTTTACAAGGGGCGTTTTTTATATATTATTATATATAATAATCAATTAAATATACCC
>NZ_JAACGG010000012.1:0-3572 GCF_022810525.1 Candidatus Cardinium sp. cByotN1 | reverse complement strand
GAATCCACCCTGCAACATCATTGCAGCTGTTTCTCTATTTCAGCTATAAGGGTCACTTTCTGATCGCAACTATTTTACAATTGGCGCTATTGCTTGAACAGATACAAAAATCAAATCATGAGCAAATAGTTGCTGATTTTACCAAAGTCGTAAAGATACCTTTATGTAGCCTTAAATAGGTTTTTAGCAAACTTTATAATGGCATCCAAGACACGAGGATGTGCAAGTATATTTTTGGACTTTGGTACCGGTATAGCTAAAACATGACTACTATGAAACGCATCTTTAATAAAAACTCTTTTGAAATTTTTCTTCCTCTTACAGAGAACATGCAACGCATGCTGGCTATCAAGTGGAAGTTGCATATCATGATGGCAAGTAAAGTATTTTTCGCCCACTACAAAAAAAGTATACATGTCATGTAAAGCCTTAAAACGATGGGTGCTTTTCTTATTCAAAAGAGCTCTGAAGTCACTCTGCCCTCCTCCTATGGCTAGTATGGGTATTTTTTCGTCACGAAGTAAGGCTTGTAGCTCATTTAAAAAAACACTACCTCTCATCAAGTCTTTTCCACCAGGATAAAGACATACGGCTTGATTGCTTTGTATATTGAACATAAGCTGCTCTTCAAGCGCATGCTCAGAATAACCCAATGTAAGCGAAAGCCTACGCAGATCATCTAAAACAGGATTAGTCAAATGAGCTGATAGCATGGCAGCATCTACCCTAGCTCCAGGCGCTCCTTCCCATGGAGCGGCTAACGTAATCAGCCCTTTTATAGATAAAAGACCTTGGTACTGCTTGAGAAAAGTATAAGCGCGTAGGCCTCCTTGACTATGACCTACTAGTAGTATAGATTTATCTTGTAGGTTTTCTACCTTACTAGCAAGCTCCTTAAAGTTCATTTCAGCTTGTTGTTTTATAGAAAGCTCTACACTCTGGGCACCTTCTACACTCGTTAGGGCAACTACAGAAGCAGCCGGAAAGGTTTGTTCCAGCTCCTGCTTCATAGTATGAAAAGAGGCTGCATGGTTACCTAATCCATGAAATAAAACAATTAATTGATTTATTTGACTATCAGATGACTTGGCGTAAGCAAGCCTTGGTGTGAATAATAAAAAAAGAAAAAACAACTTAAATATATAAACGATGTATGGCATAGCTATGTAACGATCAAATTCAATATTAAATAAAGTGCAAAAAAGCCTGGCTAAAAAATAATAGGCATAATCAATAACAGCAAATGCTCTTGTTGATTTTGTCCTTTAGGAAAAATTAACACCGCTTTATTAGCCCCCCAGAAAAAGAACTCTACCTCTTCTGTGGTGATACTACCAAGCATGTCTAGTAAAAGCTTGGCATTAAAGCCTATCTCCAGCGGATCGCCTTCATAGGTACAAATCAGCTGTTCTTGTGCTTCATTAGAAAAGTCTAAATCTTCTGCTACAAGCGTCAATTGATTTGCTACAATGATTAACTTGACCTGATGGGTAGCTTTATTAGCATAAATAGCCGCACGCCTAAGCGCACTCACCAACGCAGGCTTGCTTATGGTAAGCTTACTGGTATGTTCCTTGGGTATAACATTCTCATAATCTGGATATCGTTCATCGACTAATCTACTAATCATGCTAATGTTATCAATAGTAAATTGGATTTTATGTCGATCAAAAGTAACGCCAACTTGCTTATCTTTACTACTTAGTAGACCATTTAAAAGTATCAATGCTTTTTTAGGCACAATAATGGGGCTTTGTGTAGAGGCTGCCAAATCTTGACGAATATAACGCACTAAGCGATGTCCATCCGTAGCGACAAAAGTAGCCATAGCATGGGTCAATTCTATGTAGACACCAGACATAGCAGGTTTTAATTCATCATTACTAGTCGCAAATATAGTTTTTTGCAAAATATTTTTCAATACCTCCACTTCTACATCTAAGGTGATGCCATCATCTAAACTAGCTAGTTGGGGGAAATCATTAGCACTTTCTCCTGCCAATTTATATTGCCCATTATCAGATTTAATAGAAACAGTATAAGAATTTGGGTTAATTTCGAGTTTAATAGGCTGTTCTGGTAGGTTCTTAACTGTATCCAGCAACATACGAGCCGGTATGGCCACACTTAGTTGGTCATCTGATTGAATCGCCAAAGAAGCACTAATCGAAACTTGTAAATCTGATGCTGTAACGACTAAACGATCATGATCTACCTCAAAAAGAAAATTTTCTAAAATTGGGACAACTGGATTACGGGCTATAACCCCGCTAATAGCAGTTAGCTGCTGTGAAAGCAAAGCTGATGATACCGTAAACTCCATGATTATTCTTTATTTTGTGATTTTGAACACGGGGCCTGGGCTTATAAATAGATGCAATCTAATAAAAAAAACTTAAAAGTTTTTATTTTTATCTGTTTAATAGTTCATCCAATTTATTTTTTAAGCCACATGATGGCCTGATAGCTAAGAATCATCCTTTAACATTCTTTTTCTAAGACAATAAACTCATAATCATAGCTATTTTTATTATCTGCTTTAAAGGAACGTACTACACGTTGCACCCATTCTTTCCCTAACATAGGAAAATAGGTATCTCCTGCTAATATAGCATGGATTTTTGTTAAGTAAATTCTATGGGCTAAAGGTAAAGTTTGGCGGTAAATGGACCCTCCTCCAATCACAAACAACTCCGATTCTCCTTGTGTTTTTGCTAAACTTATAGCTTCGGCTATACTTCTTACTACATGATAACCAACAACTGATTGATCCATTTTTGTACTAACAACTATGCTTGTTCGATTAGGCAAAAGACGACCAATAGAACGAAATGTTTGACTACCCATTACTAAATGATGGCCTAGTGTATTTTTTTTAAATTCTTGTAAATCAGCAGGAATATGCCAAGGCAGTTTATTGTCCTTGCCAATGACCCCGTTTAATGCCATCGCGGCAATAAGAGATATAACCATAGCTTATTTCAATGTTTTTTGTTAAAAATCTTGTATCTATTCACCACTATTGGCGAAAGTAATGAATGGTTAAAGTTACTTTTTTATCAAGAAAAAAGTAAGGGGAAAATACCTTACGGCTTAAATCTACCCATGTTAGTCATCCTTAAGTAGACCCCATTGCCTGAACAGCTACTTTGCAGACGTATCTTGTTGGCGACATTGGTGGTAAAAAAGCGATTTTATATCACTTTTTGCTTGATCAAAAAGTGAACAAAAAATCAAGCGCTCTGTAAAAAGTTTCGGTAATCACCTATTAGAGCTCTTACTATTACCCATAAGTCAAAAAATGATAATAAATACTTGCGTTCGGTCACCAGAGCAGAAGAAATACCATTAAGTGGTGTATCTTCTCATTCTTTTTTTGTCTTTTTATCTCACTTAAAAGTGTAAAAATCGTAATCATAGGCTCTAAAAATTTTGTATCCATTCACGACTGTGGTTTTTCTTCGATTATATTTAGCAACTCTTTGGTTTGCGTTCACGAAATTAGTAGAAAATGAATTTTTGTTGTTACTTTTTTCTTGATAAAAAAGTAACCAAAAAAACGCGCCCTTTGA
>NZ_JAACGG010000119.1:0-1979 GCF_022810525.1 Candidatus Cardinium sp. cByotN1 | reverse complement strand
AAGTAGCTTTAAAAAATTCACTTTTTACCAGTCTCATGAACAGATACAAACAGCGATCTTACACTTCAACTCCTTAAGAAAATAATTTTAATAATACAAACGTACGAAGACGGATACCTGTGTATTTTTTTTGATTTTTATAAAAAAATTCTTATTATAAAACAATTTTAGAGTATAAATATATAATTTTTATTTTTTTAACTTAAAAATTTAAATTAATGGTTTTTTCTATGATATGGCTAGATAAGCCACTATTGGTGGTCTATTCTTTATTATTAATATTTGTCGTAGGTATTTACTTCTTCTCTAGAAGTAAATACGCTTTTCGAGGATATAGGGTAAGTAACGCAAGCACGCTACAACATAAACCTCTACACCCTACTAAAATCGCTTTAGATAAGCTAATTCGTAAAGTAGCATTTGCTTTGTACCAAGAGATTACATCTCCTCCTAAGCTATTTGTAGAGCAAGTAAAAGATCCTAGTAGAAGACCATTTCCTTACATTATAGCTGATGTTAATCAGATCACTTACTTATTGGTTAAGGCTATTTTACGAGTTAATGGTAAATTAAATTGCTCCAACCCACCAGTTATTAGAATGCAATTGCAAAACACTTTTTTGCAATTTAAGCAACCAGATCCTATTGGGGCTAATGATTCTTCATTAATGCTTTTCCAAGCTACTGCCTTACTAATAAGCAGCACGGCTCTCGATGCGGAATCACTCCCGAAGATCAAGCATATTTACAATGATTTTATGGACACGACTGCACCTCAAGAAATAAATTTAGCTTCTTCATTAATAGATCTTCAGCAGGAAACTATATCAAGTATTGTTCGTGACCATTATGGATATGTAGAATACCCTATTGATGCAAAACAAGAAGCTATCTTGCTAGTGTTACCTATCGATGTGACCGATATTATGAATAACATGAACTTTAAACTACCTATAGATTCCTTAAACTTAGAAACCCCTGCCAGACCTAGGGAACAAACTGAGGTCACTATGGCACTAATGCATTTCCATGCCCATTTATCTCAATTCTCTGATGATATAGACCCTATTGATCTAGGGATAATCTCACATTTGCTTATGCTATTACAGCAACACTTTCACTTTAAGCGTCATGCTTCAGGTCAATTATGTTATGTGCGTGCTGTAGGGATTGCTAACATAGTGCTAGAATGGTTTTTTTACGCACCTAAAGTCATTTATGCTTCTTTACTTTATGGATTGGTTTGCCACAACTACTTGCCTCTTACTTATGTTAGAGAACATTATAGTTCAGATATATATGCCATTGTATTAAGCTTATTAGGGGTAGATAAGCATAAACGCCAAGGCCTAAAGCAGCTTGCTTTAGTTTATATGGAAAATCGATTAGAAAAAGCCATGAATCAAGATCAGGTACAGATTGCTGTTCTCTGTATCAAGCTAGCTGAGCGTCTATATGATCTAGAACATGCAGCAGGCTATATTCAGCTAGTAGAGCTTCAACATATGGCGCAAGAAACGTTGTCCATAGATATTAACTTAGCCAATGAATACTTGGGTCCACAGATAGGTATGGCATTAAAAAGAGCAGCTAAACAGGCATTAAAGATTTGTAAAAATAAAGGTAAAAGTAAAGATAAGGATCAAGATCAAGATAGTTAAAAGACTTTTTTAACTTATAATATATCTTAGTAATAAATAGATTGGCTTGGCAAGCAAGGACTTTCTCCCCTAGCCAGCCATCGTTATTGCCCACTAGAACCTCATATTGATCATCTTAATTATTGTTTACGTTCGTATCCGTTCACGACTGTAGTTTTTCTTCGATTATATTTAGCAACTCTTTGGTTTGCGTTCACGAAATTAGTAGAAAATGAATTTTTGTTGTTACTTTTTTCTTGATAAAAAAGTAACCAAAAAATCAAGCGCTGATGAAAAAAGTGGCTGAAAGCTTCGTTTACAGCTGGAAAAACAGGAGCC
>NZ_JAACGG010000118.1:0-21094 GCF_022810525.1 Candidatus Cardinium sp. cByotN1 | reverse complement strand
TGTTTTTCTTTTCAACTGTAAACGCCGCTTTCTGATCGCACTTTTTTCAAAGGGCGCGTTTTTTTCCTAGCATAAGCCATAGTGGTGAACGGAAACTCGTTTTTTCTTTTTTTTAGTTTTACGACAGCGTTGAATCAGTAGCCTATTAAACGTTGACTTCGAACCTCACGATCCTACTATATGGAAATTGATAAACTTACGCGATATCCTATCTAAGCAATAGCATGCAACTTATAGAGTCTCCTAAATATGATATGAAAGGTTTTTTAGGGAAATTTTTTATTCATAATAAAGTAATAATAACCTCTGAAATCAATAAAAAATAATAAAATTTCTAGCTCCTTAACATGAAAAATTTAAAAAATAACATGAGAACTAATAGCAAATTTATACTATCCATCTATAAACAAATCTTCATTATGAATAAAAAACATATAAAGTACATTTTATTGTCCAAATTAATGACTGGATTAAGTTTGGTACTATTTTTAGTAGTTGCTATTAATAGTTGTAAACTAGCTGTTAGATATGGTTTGAATGAAGATTCGAC
This sequence comes from Candidatus Cardinium sp. cByotN1, assembly GCF_022810525.1. NCBI lineage: Bacteria > Pseudomonadati > Bacteroidota > Cytophagia > Cytophagales > Amoebophilaceae > Candidatus Cardinium > Candidatus Cardinium sp. cByotN1. The sequence goes on along the minus strand of NZ_JAACGG010000118.1, from coordinate 20,544 downwards.
AAATCTAAAAAAAGAGAACAAAGCTGAAACAAAAACCCTAAAAGACCTGGTCAACTTAATTATCAATTATTTGCCTATGCTTGCTAAGGATAATATGTTATTTGCAACAGATAATCAAGGACGTAATATAATTCATCATGCAGTTTTATCAAATCATATAGATATCCTTAAAATTCTACTTGAGAATTCGATTAATTATAATGCTATATATTGTTTGCTTAATGCAAAGGATCATGATGGCTATATTCCTCTTCAATTAGGAACAAAAAATAGTAAAGTAGAAGCAGTTAGACTTTTAAGTAAAGATGTAAGAGTTGATGTCAATACAAAAACTAAATATGGTGCTACTCCGCTCTGTATTGCATCATACCTAGGCCATCTAGCAGTAGTTAGGGTATTATTGGAAATGCCAGGGATTTTAGTCAATGCAAAACAGCAAGATGACTGTACGCCCCTTCATATGGCAGTATACCAAGGCCACGTAGCAGTAGTTAGGGTATTGTTAGAGGCTTCAGGGATTTTAGTCAATCCAAAACAGGAGGATCACTGTACGCCCCTTCATATGGCAGTATACCAAGGCCATGTAGCAGTAGTTAGGTCTTTAATAAAAGCTCAGGGCATTCTTGTCAATGCAAGAACTAAAAAAGGCTTTACCTCGCTTCATATGGCAGCATACCAAGGTCATCTAGCGATAGTTAGAACATTAATAGAAGCTCCAGGCATTCTGGTCAATGAAAAAGATAACAAGGGCTTTACCTCGCTTCATATGGCAATACACCGAGGTCATGTAGAAGTCATTAAGGCATTACTGAATACTCCAGGCATTCTAGTCAATGAAAAAGATAACAAGGGCTTTATCTCGCTTCATATGGCAGCACACCAAGGTCATGTAGCAGTCGTTAAAGCATTACTGGAAGCTCCAGGCATTCTGGTCAATGAAAAAGATAACAAGGGCTTTACCTCGCTTCATATGGCAGCACACCAAGGTCATGTAGCAGTCGTTAAAGCATTACTGGAAGCTCCAGGCATTCTGGTCAATGAAAAAGCTAACAAAGGCTTTACCTCGCTTCATATGGCAGCAGCTAAAGGTCATGTAGCAGTAATCAGTGCATTAATAGGCGTTAAAGGGATCCTGCTCGATGAAAAATATGAGGATGGTTCTACCCCGATTGATTTTGCTAAGTTACATCGTCATTTATCATGCATTACGCTTCTAGCAAACGCTCTAAAAAAAATGCCGGTTCACCCAAACGTATCTATTCAGCCGCATAGGATGAAAAAAAGAAAAAACGCACCTATGTAAAATTAGCTACTATTTACTTTTATTGTCCATCACTCCATCTATACTTCTCTAATTCATCCAAATTATCGGATGGTTTCCATTTAACTGAAAAATAATCTTGAAATCGTTCCCCTAAATGCGATTCACCTGGCAGTTTATATATGCGGTAATCTATTTTATTGTTATCAGCCCTATTAATTTTTCTGCATTCTACTAATCTATCTTTACCTGCAAAATGATTAACCCTATTAAATGGAACCTCTATATGCTTTAGTAAATTCTGATATAATTTACAGTCATATTTTTTTAGCAATTTTAGAAATCTTATACTTTCAACTTGCGTTATATACTGGTTTTTGTTTAATAAAGTCCTATATATCTTGGCATCTGGATTAGATAAATTATCATTATTATTATGATTAGACCAGTATTGTTTACCATAATCAAATAACAATTCTCTATGAGGGCTAATATCTTGAGTGGCATAAAATAATATAAATGGGGTAAGCCCATCACAACTATGCAATGATGGTGCTACATTCGGTGTATAGGAATTGTCTACACGATCTTTACCTTCATAAGTTGTATGAGCATTAATTTTCATTAAAATATTACCTCGTCCACACGCACTTAGATAAAGTGGGCTAACGCCATCAAGTTTAATACCAAAACTGTAGCTATTTAGTTTATTGACCCCATAAATGTTTTTTGTGGCTAAATAAGCCTCTTCAACTCCATGATCAATAGGGTCGTCATCGCATAGCAATATACCCGTATACATACCTAGTATGGTGCCTTTATTAATCCGCTGTTTGGCTACCACTTTATCTTGACCACGCAAGGCGATCCTCGGGTCATCATTGGAAACTTTTTTGACCTCCAAAAGGCTATCATCTACATGTTTGTTTTTCTTGTAGCAGCTTGTTAAAAATTTTTTAAATGCTTGATCATTAGTTGGATCACTAATAGCTTGGTTATTGCGCAAATCTCCTAGACGCTTTAACACGGTACTTGCTCTTCTACTAACTAGCATTTCATCATGTTCCTGAATTACATCTGATCGGCTATACATAGCAGTAGTAACTTTTTCTATAGTTTCGATATATTGCTTGTTATTGAATAGATCCAGTATATAACTCAACGATTCAGATAATTTATTACCGCAACTATTTAATATACTGAATACATCCCGACATGTATAACCTGTTTTTTTTAGCTGATTAAGCTTAGTGAATGTCTGCTCTTCCGTTAGCTTATTCATTAAGGCTTCCAATGCTTCAGGTGCTTTTTTACCAGATGTATGCAACATATTAGCTATATTGTTGGTTACCAATCCTATTTCTTGTAATTGCTTAAGCTTAACGATGATTTGCTCTTCCATTAGCTTATTGATTAACTGTTCAAGTTTTTCATATGCTTTATTACCACATCTACTTAACATATTGGCTATATTGCTGGGTGCCCATCCTATTTTTTTTAATTTCTTGAAGTTATCAATGATTTTCTGGTCCATGAGCTTATTAACGAATTTTTCAGTTGCTTCAGCTGCTCTATTACCAGATCCACTTAACATACTGGATATATTATTGGTTACTAGCCCTATTTTTTTTAACTGCTTAAACTTATTAACTATTTTCTTCTCCGTTAATTTATTGATTAAGGCTTCCAATGCTTCAGGTGCTGTGTTATCAGATCCATACAATATATTTGCTATACTACTGTTTGTAAGTCCTATTTTTTGTAATTCCTTAAGCTTAGTAAAGATTTTCTGGTCAGTCATCTTATTTATTAGTTGCTCAAATGTTGTATAGGCTTTATTACCACAGCCATATAATATAGTGGATAAATGGTTAGGTGTATACCCTATTTCTTTTAACTGCTTAAGCTTATTCAATGTTTCCGTTTCTGATAGCTTATTGATTAAGCTTTCAGTGGCTACAGTTGCTTGATTCCCGGCGCCACTTAACATACTAGATAAATAGGTGATTGTAAAACCTAATTTTTGTAGCTTTTTAAGTTGCGTCAACATTTTTTTCTCTGTTAGCTTATTGATTAAGTCTTCAGTAGTTACAGTTGCTTTATTCCCGGCACCGGATAATATACAGGATAGATTGCTCATGGTACAACCTATTTCTTTTAACTGATTAATTTTATTTAACATTCCATTCTCCATTAACTTATTGATAAGGTTTTCACATGCTCGCACTGGTTTATTAATCCTGCCACATAATATACCCGATAGATTACTAAGAGAACCACCTGTTTTTTTAAACTCGTTAAGTTTATGCAACATTTTATCTTCCGTAAGCTTATTTATTAACGCTTCAGCGGCTATAGTTGCTTTATTACCAGCTCCACTTAACATGTTGGATAGATTGCTGATTGAACCACCTATTTTTTGTAATGTTTTAAGCTGCGTCAACATTTTTTCTTCGGTAAGCTTATTGACCAAGTTTTCAGTTGTTATAGCAGCTTTATGACTGCAACCATGTAATATATTGGATAAATTACTGGGCTTAAATCCTATTTTTTGTAATTTTTTAACTCGTTCAAAAATCTTATTTTCCGTTAGCTTGCTAATTAATGCTTCATATGCTTGAGGTGCTTGCTTTCCAGCGCCGCTTAACATACTGGATAGATTGATGGGGCTAAAGCCTAATTCTTGTAACTGCTTAAGTTTTACTAAAGCCTTTTTCTCAGTCATCTTATGCACTAAGTTGGCAGCTAGTACAGCTGCTTGATTGCCACATTTTGGTAACATACTGGATATATTGCTCGCTTTAAAACCTATTTTTTGTAATTCCTTAAGCTTTTTCAAAGTTTTTGCCTTGGTAAACTTATTCATGAATGCTTCATATGCTGTAGCTGCTTTATATCCGGAGTGACTTAATATATTCGCCACATTACTAGCTAGAAATCCTATTTTTTGTAATTTTTTAAGTCCTGCTAGCATTTTGTCTTCCGTTAGCTTATTGATCACTTCTTCATATGCTCTAGCGGATTTATTACTTCGGCCAGTTAACATATTGGATAGATTACTAGCTGTAAAACCCAGTTTTTGTAATTCCTTAAGCTTCTTTAAGGTTTTTTTTTCACTTAGCTTATTGATTAATGCTTCAGCTGTTTTATCTGCTTGATTCCCTGCTCCATTTAACATCTTGGATAGACTGCTGGCCGTAAATCCCAGTTTTTGTGAGTGTTTAACTTTCTTTAGGGTCTTGTTATCAGTAAGCTTATTCATTAAATCTTCAGCTCTTATAGCAGCATTATTACCGCAGCCATGTAACATACTTGATATATTGCTCGGTTCAAAACCCAGTTTTTTTAATTCTTTAAATTGATCCAATATCTTATCATCCGTTAGTTTATTAATTAATTCTTCATATGTTTCAGCTGCTTTATGCCCCGCGCCACTTACCATACTAGATAGATTGTTGATTTTAAAACCTATTGCTTTTAACTGATTGAGTTTATGCAACATGCTATTATCTCTTATCTTATTAATTAAGTTTTGTAAGTCTTGAGATGCTTTGGCTGCTCGATGAGTGCAGTGACCTAACATACTGGATAGATTACTGATTGTAAAACCTAGTTTTTCTAATTCTTTAAGTTGATCCAAGGTCTTTTGCTCGGTCAGCTTATTGATTAGTTCTTCATATTCTTGAGCTGCTTTAGGCCCGCAACCATGTAGTATACCAGATATATTACTAAGCTGAATATTATTTTTTAGTGCCTTATGCAATTTAGCTTCTATTGAATATCCCGACTTATCACACTTGTCTAAAAGCTTGTTGAGTAAATCATTACAAGGATCTAGGTCATTACATGTCCTTAACATGCTACTAAAAAAACTATACGGTATTTTTAATTGATGTAAGGCATCCAATTTTTCTATGATGGCTTGAGCCAATGGGCTGGTTGGATCATTATTTATTTTCAATTTTAATGATTTAAAAAAAGCTGTATCGGGTAAGCGGCTTAATACCACTTGTGTAAGGTTGCTTTTCGTGTGAGTTAGTCTAGTATGATTGTGTAATGAGATTTTTCTTATTTTACTTGATAGACTTTCCCCTTCTAAATGTGATGTTGGCTCTAATCTACGTTTAGTAGATCTTTTAGGCTCATTTATTATATCTAATGATTTTTTAATAGGGTTAGCCTCGTTGTTGGGAATAGAAACAGGTGGATGGTCACTACTAGGTATTTTTAGTGTTCTTCTTTTATGCTGTGGATATTCCTCCTCTTTTGAACTACAAGATGATCCATCTAAACTAGTTCGCTTACGCGATTGACTACGCGATTGACTAGGTTTATTGGAACTTTGTTTGTGACCTATTTTTGAATTAGATAGGTCAGGCACATGCACCATGCGTGCAGATCTTTTTAGGTTGGGGCCACTACAGCCATATATAATTACTAAAGCAGACCTGCACAAAGCCCAAAACAGTTTGATTAATAGCATGATGACTTAAAATTATTAGTTTGATTTGCTTATTTTTTGATAAATAAAAAAGCATATTTACACATACAATGAAAAAATAAGTCGTAGATATTATCGTATCTGTTCAGCCAATGGTAAAAAATCAAGCCCTCAGTAAAAAGTTCCGGAAAGTGGCCCTTACAGCTGGAAAAACAACACTGGCCCGCGCAGCGGGCTTCAAACAAAACTGTTTTTCTATTTCAGCTACAAGGGTCACTTACTGATCGCAACTATTTTACGAGAGGCATTTTTTATTTTCGTACGTAGCATTACCACAGTAGTGAATAGATAAGATAATAGCTAATTAAAAAAGAAATGATTATATAAATAAAATTTGATTTATACAATACTACATGCTTTATTTTATCAGCGCTTGATTTTTTTGGTTACTTTTTTATCAAAAAAAGTAACATGAACCATTCATTATTCTTGGATTTTTCTTTCTCCCTTAATTTTTATATCTTTGGATCACGCACATCCTAGATGTAGTAGGGTTTTAAGATAAATCACTTGATTCGGCTTAGATTTTTATTTAAATTTGCCCTCTTGCTATATAATTCTTCCTAGTTTTTTGCTACTTTTAAGGCAATCTAAAAGGATATAATGAATATTAAGTTGATGATTGGAATCATAGGAAAAAAAATTGGGATGACCAGTCTTTATGACAGTAAAGGTCATAAAAAAGCATGCACCGTTATTCAAGGAGGGCCTTGTGTGGTGACCCAGCTTAGGACAAAGTCTGTAGATGGTTATCAAGCTATTCAGTTGGCTTATGATGATAAGAAAGAAAAAAATACGACTAAGTCCCTTATAGGCCATTTTGCCAAGGCTGCTACTACCCCCAAGCAAAAACAAGTTGAGTTTAGATGTGATGATGAGTCTCTATTGCAGCAGATTACATTAGGTCAAGTGATTCGCATAGAAGATGTTTTTGTTGAGGGTGAATTTATAGACGTTGTCGGTAAGTCTAAAGGGAAAGGTTTCCAAGGCGTTGTAAAAAGACATGGTTTTAGTGGAGTTGGCGGCCGTTCGCATGGTCAACACAATAGAGAAAGGGCGCCCGGTTCTGTTGGAGCCGCTTCTTTTCCATCTCGCGTATTCAAAGGCATGCGCATGGCTGGGAGAACAGGTGGCAATAGAGTTAAGGTAGCTAACCTTGAGGTGTTGAAAGTGTTGCCAGAGAAAGATCTAATCGTAGTTCATGGAGCAGTACCTGGTGCCAATAATGGTTATGTAATTTTGGAGAAATAAAATGAACCTATCAGTATTAAAATATACAGGAGAGGAAGCAGGCCGTTCTGTTGTATTGCCAGAAGAAGTATTTGGTATCCAGCCCAATGACCATGCTATTTATTTGGATGTAAAATGCATCCTGGCCGCTAGGCGTCAAGGGACCCATCAATCAAAAGAGCGTGGTGCAGTAAGTGGTTCTAGAAGAAAGCTTAAAAGGCAAAAAGGTACCGGTACCGCTAGGGCTGGTGATATCAAATCCCCTTTATTTAGAGGAGGAGGTCGTATTTTTGGACCAAAACCAAGAGATTATAGTTTTAAACTAAATCGTAAGGTAAAAAAGTTAGCCAGAAAATCTGTTTTTTCTTATAAAGCTCAAGAAAGTCATATTTGTGTTTTAGAACCTTTTTCCTTTGATACACCCAAGACAAAAAACTACTTAGGCATGCTCCGAAATTTGTCCTTTTTTGATGAAAAGACTTTATTGATCTTGCCTAGTGTAGACAAAAATATTATCCTATCCAGTAGGAATCTAAAGCAAACCAAAGTCGTTTGCGTAGATCACGTCAATACCTATGATCTATTGCATGCAAAAAAATTGTTAATTATGGAGAATGCAATAGCGCCTATAGTAGAAAAATTGAGCCAGTAACAGATGAGTATTCTAAAAAAACCTTTGGTAACCGAAAAGGTATCAGCCCTTAATAAGCATGGTGTTTATGGTTTAATTGTCGATGACCGTGCCGATAAAAACCAGATAAAAAAAGAAATTGAACGCTTTTATGGTGTTTCAGTAAATAAAATTAATACCATGCGTTATGCTGGAAAATACATAACCCGGCATACCAAGTCCCGTGTCATGAAAGGAAAAAGACCTTCCTATAAAAAAGTCCTTGTAACCCTTAAGGCAGGGGATAGCATAGAGTTTTATAATAACTTCTAATTCGGCCTTTGTATTATATTTATAGCTGTTAGTTGATCTAGTTATGCCATTAAGAAAACTTAATCCAACCACTCCTGGTCAGCGTTTTAGGATAGCGCCAGATTTTTCTACCGTTATTACAGCGCGTAAACCGGAAAAGTCACTCTTAGTCAAGACCAAACGTACAGGTGGTCGCAATAACCGCGGTAGGATTACTGTTCCTCATAGAGGAGGTGGCCACAAGCGCCGTGCCCGTATTATTGACTTTAAAAGAAGAAAGTTGGGTGTTCCGGCCTTTGTACATTCTATTGAGTACGATCCTATGCGTACCGCCTATATTGCCTTATTACATTATGTAGATGGTGAAAAAAGCTATATTATAGCTCCCGAAGGCATTAAAGTAGGCACTAAAGTGGTAGCAGGTCCCGACTCCCCAATAGAACCAGGTAATGCTATGGCAATGAAAGACATTCCATTGGGAACCATTATTCATAATATCGAACTAGCTCCTGGACGTGGGGCTGCATTAGCCAGAAGCGCTGGATCTTATGCCCAGCTTCTTTCTAAAAGCGGCAAGTATGTAACCATTAAGTTACCTTCTGGTGAAAGACGTTTGGTGTTGGATCATTGTATGGCTACTATTGGATCTGTTTCTAATAGCGACCATGATAATGTTACCATTGCTAAAGCAGGTAGAAGCCGTTGGTTGGGTAAAAGACCACGTGTTCGGGCAGTTGTCATGAACCCAGTTGATCACCCAATGGGTGGCGGTGAAGGTAAAGCCTCTGGAGGACATCCTAGATCTTTTAAAGGGTTATATACAAAAGGTAAAAAGACCCGCAATCGAAATAAATATTCTGCTAGACTGATTATTAGTAAAAAGAAAAAATAATGGCTAGATCTATAAAAAAGGGACCCTATGTGGCACATCATCTACAACAAAAGATAGATATGCTCAATGAATCTGGTAAAAAAACAGTAGTCAAAACCTGGTCTAGGCGCTCAACTATTACGCCGGATTTTGTAGGCCATACGCTTGCGGTTCATAATGGCCATAAGTTTATTCCCGTTTTTATTACAGAGTCAATGGTAAGCCATAAGGTCGGTGAGTTTGCCTTAACCAAAAACTTTAAAGGCCATACGTCTAAAAAAAGATAATGTGAACTATGGAGGCAACAGCAAAGTTAAGAAAACTACCTATATCTGCGCGTAAGATTGGACTCTTAGCAGCGCTTATTAGGGGTAAAAGTGTGGCTATGTCATTGGCTATTCTACAGAGCAAACCACAGCAAGCTGCTCTTCAACTCAGAAAGCTATTGCTTTCTGCTATTTCAAATTGGCAAAATACTAATCCAACCTCTCTAGAAGATGAGTCCATTTTTATAAAAAAGATAACCGTGGATAGGGCAGGTATGCTCAAAAGAATTATGCCTGCACCAAGAGGTGTTGCGCACAGGATTAGAAAAAGATCTAGTCATGTTGTTATTGTGGTAGACAGTGCAGTAAAGCCTTACTAACCTGTCTCGCAAGACTGTTTCAGATACAAGAATCTAACCACACTATAGACGAAATAATACTACAATGGGTCAAAAAGTTAATCCCGTCGGCTTTAGAGTTGGCTTTATTCGCAAGTCAGATTCTAGTTGGTTTGCGTCCAAATCCTCTTATCCAGAAAAATTAATGGAGGATGAAAAAATTCGCGCCTATCTAGAGGCTCGAATGGCTAAAGCCAGTGTTGCTAGGATTCTGATAGAGCGTGCTGGTAAAAAGATTACCGTTACTATTCGAACCGCTCGTCCAGGCATTGTGATTGGTAAGTCAGGTGCAGAAGTCGATAAAGTAAAAGAAGAGTTGAAAAAGCTCACTAAGCAAGAAGTGGAGCTTAATATCGTTGAGATTAAAAGGCCAGATCTGGAAGCTAAGTTAGTTGCTTTGCAAATTGCGCAACAAATTAGAGGGCGTATGCCTTACAAACGTGCCGTAAAGCAATGTGTTGCTGCGGTTATTCGTTCTGGTGCCCAAGGCGTTAAGATTAAAGTTTCTGGTAGATTGGATGGTGCTGAAATGGCTCGCTCAGACGAATTTAAAGAAGGTTCTGTTCCACTCCATACACTTCGTAACGATATAGATTATACAGCTGTTGAAGCCCATACCATTTATGGTAGAATAGGTATTAAAGTTTGGATTTCTAGGGGTGATGTAGCTGCTAATCAATCCCAACGTTCAGCAGGGAAACCAAATAGAGTAGGGGAGCGATCTATTGCATCTTCCAGGGAAAAAAAAAGAAGCAGTAACTAGGGTTCCTACTATATAATCATATTAACTTTTGTACTAAAATGTTACAACCAAAAAGAGTACGTTACAGAAAAACGCAAAAGGGAAGAATAAAAGGCTTATCTATGAAGGGAAATTCATTAGAATTTGGTACCTTTGGGCTGAAGGCATTAGAACCTTCTTATATTACTGCTCGGCAAATTGAAGCGATGCGTATCGCTATTACAAGAGAAATGAAACGGCAAGGACAAGTTTGGAATAGAATTTTTCCAGATAAATCTCTAACTAAAAAGCCAGCTGAAGTAAGGATGGGTAAAGGTAAAGGTGCTCCCGATTCTTTTGTAGCCGTTGTTAAGCCTGGTAGAATCCTTTTTGAGTTAGATGGTGTTTCTAAGGAAGTAGCCGAACGTGCCATGCGTCTTGCTATCCATAAGTTGCCTATTAAGGCAAATTTCGTAGTCCGAAGAGATTATCACCCAGGCGCGTAGGCTCGATAAGTCGTATGGAATATAAAAAATAACTGCCGAGATGAAATATAAAGATATTCAGTTACTTTCTTCTCAAGAATGCAATGATAAGTTAAAAGAAGAGTTAGATTATTTAGTAAAGCTAAGATTTGCCCATTCCGTTTCTCCCATTGAGAATCCTATCAGGATTAGGGAAACCAGAAAATCTATTGCCAGGCTAAAAACAGCTCAGAGCAAGTTGCGTAAGCAACCATCAGAAATGTAGTCACCATGCTGAGAAATAGAAGAAAAGAAAAAGTAGGAAGGGTAACCAGTAACAAAGCCCATAAAACCATAACTGTTGCAATGGACACTAAGGCCATACACCCTGTCTATGGTAAGTTTGTAAAGACAACCACTAAGTTTATGGCACATGACGAAGAAAATAGTTGTAGTATTGGTGATCTGGTAAGAATTATGGAAACACGTCCTTTAAGTAAAAAAAAGAGATGGAGGTTGATTGAAATCATAGAAAGAGCTCAATAAAAATGATACAACAGGAATCAATACTGAAAGTAGCCGATAATAGTGGTGCAAAAACAGCCCTTTGCATTCGCGTTTTGGGTGGCACCCGTAAGCGATATGCCCATGTTGGCGATAAAATTGTAGTAACCGTAAAGACTGCTAACCCTTCCAGCACCCTTAAAAAGGGCACTATTTCTAAAGCCGTGGTGGTTCGTACCAGAAAGGAAGTAAGACGCAAAGATGGTTCTTATATTCGCTTTGAAGACAATGCTATTGTTTTAATTGAAAACAATAATGAACCTAAAGGCACAGGTGTTTTTGGGCCAGTTGCTCGAGAAGTTCGAGATAAGAAGTTTATGAAAATAGCCTCTTTAGCTGATGAAGTACTATAAAGGATGAAGAAAACAATTAAAAAGAATCTTAAGATTCACATTCGAACAGGAGATCGCGTAAAGATTTTAGCGGGCAAACATAGAAATGAAGAAGGTACCGTTTTGCAGGTATTTCCTAAGGTGTATCGTGCCATTGTCCAAGACAAGAATATAGTAGCCAGACATGTAAAGCCTTCTGCTCAAAATCCTAAGGGAGCCATTCAAAGGCATCCATCCCCTATCCATATTAGCAACCTGATGTTAATTGATCCAGTAAGTGGGGAGCCTACCCGTGTAGGAAGAAAACATAATGAAGCCGATAAGCTTCAGCGGTACGCTAAGAAAACAGGAAATTTTATAAAAAATGTTTAAGCCTAGATTACAAGAAAAGTATTTTGCAGAGGTTATTCCCAATCTTAAACATTTGTTGGGGTATAAATCAGTTATGCAAGTTCCTAGATTACATAAAATCTGCATCAATCAAGGGTTAGGTGATGGTGTATCCAACAAAAAACTCATCCAGCTTGGCATCGAAGAGCTAACCGCTATTGCTGGACAATGTGCTGTTCCTACTCGTGCTAAAAAATCAGTTTCTAATTTTAAGCTTAGGGCAGGTATGCCTATTGGCGTAAAAGTTACCTTACGAGGCAAGCTTATGTATGAATTTCTTGACCGCTTTATTTCGATTGCATTGCCTAGAATTAGAAACTTTTGGGGTTTACGTACCACTGGATTTGATGGGAGAGGCAACTACAATGTTGGTATTGAAGAACAAATCATATTCCCAGAAATTAGTATTGATAAGGTTATTAAGATTAATGGTATGAATATAACTTTTGTTACAACTGCTCGAAACAATGAAGCCGCATTTCAACTTTTGAAAGCTTTGGGAATGCCCTTTAACTTGGAGCAAGATTAATTTTAAAAGGTTATGGCAAAAGAATCAGTTAAAGCAAGAGATAGAAAAAGAAGACACTTGGTAGCAAAGTATGCTGCTAAAAGAGCTGCGTTAAAGGAACAAAGTAACTATATGGCACTTGATAAGCTTCCTAAAAATGCTTCACCTGTTAGGCTGCGTAATAGGTGCAATATAACAGGTAGAGGTCGTGGGTATATCAGAAAATTTGGTCTTTCCCGACTGGTCTTTAGAAAATGGGCTTTAGAGGGAAAATTACCAGGTGTACGCAAAGCAAGTTGGTAGACACCTAATGTTATATCCCTGTTTTTATTATTTTGTTAATATATACTTACTATGACTACAGATCCAATAGCTGATTATCTTACTAGGATCAGAAATGCCATTAATGCCAAGCACAGCATTGTAGAAATTCCTGCTTCAAAAACCAAGACAAAGCTTACAGAGGTTTTACAAGAAAAAGGATATATTCGCGGATATAAGGTTGTTTCTAAACCAAATAGCGTGCAGCCTACTATTAAAATTGCACTCAAATATGATGCTTTTACTAAGCAATCTGCCATTGTAAAGTTGCAACGTGTAAGCAAGCCCGGCTTGCGTAAGTATGCTACGGTTGCGGCCATGCCCAGTGTTATCAATGGCTTGGGTATAGCCATATTGTCCACCTCCAAAGGCATTATGACGGATAAAGAAGCCCGCAAAGTTCATGTTGGTGGTGAAGTACTTTGTTATGTTTACTAAAATTAGGAAAAATGTCAAGAATAGGGAAACAGCCCATTAATGTGCCCCCAGGTGTTGTCGTATCTGCAATAGATGGAGGGGTCATAGAAGTTAAAGGGGCCAAAGGTGTGTTGCAACAACAGATTGATCCAACCATTATGGTTCAAGTTTCTGAGGGGCTCGTTAAAGTTATACCAGTTGATCCCAAAAAATCTAAAGCACTTTATGGCCTTTATAGGGCCTTGATTCATAATATGGTAGTAGGCGTTAGTGTAGGTTTCAAGCGAACGTTAGAGTTAGTAGGGGTTGGTTACAAAGCCAATGTACAAGGCAAGTTACTAGAGCTAAGCCTAGGCTATTCCCATGACATCGTTCTGGTTTTGCCAGAAGAAGTAACCGTTACGACTGAATTACCTAAAGGGAAAAGTCCATTGGTTCATTTGGAATGTATTGATAAGCAGCTGCTGGGTCAAGTAGCTGCCAAAATACGTTCTTTGAGAAAAGTTGAGCCTTACAAAGGTAAAGGTGTTAGATTCTTAGGTGAGCAAGTTCGACGTAAAGTCGGTAAATCTACTAAGAAGTAGCGTAATATAGTAGAAAAGATGGAGCTAAAGAATAAAAAGGTAGAAAAAAGACTTAAAGTTAGAAAAAGAATTAGGAAGCGTTTGCATGGGACCCTAGAGCGACCCCGGCTCTCTCTTTTTAAGAGCAATACCTCTATTTACGTTCAGCTTATTAATGATGACAAAGGAGAAACATTGCTTGCTCTTTCTACAAGAAAGTTAAAGATTGTTAAAAATAATGTCGCTGGAGCATGGGCACTAGGAGAAGCCCTAGCTGAGCAAGCACTAGCTAAAGGTATTACAACTGTTGTATTTGATCGTTCTGGGTATATTTACGATGGAAAAGTCAAAGCAATCGGTGGCGGTGTTCGAGCAAAAGGTCTTAAATGTTAATCAATATGATATTAGTTCGTAAAAAACTCAAGGCCACTGATTATAATCTTGAGGAAAGAGTAGTCGCTATTAAGCGCGTTACCAAGGTAGTCGAGGGTGGTCGCAGATTTAGTTCTTCTGCCGTTGTAGTAGTGGGCAATGGTCAGGGCGTGGTAGGCTATGGGCTGGGTAAAGCAAAAGAATTAACCGATGCCATTGCCAAGGGGGTAGAAGAAGCAAAGCGTAATTTAATCAAAATCCCTATTTTACGCGATACCATTCCACATGGCTCTGTCGGTAAGTATGGCGGCGGCCATGTCTTGATTGAACCAGCAGCCTCTGGTACCGGTGTCATTGCTGGTGGTGCGGTTCGGATTGTGCTAGAAAGTGTGGGTGTTAAAAACATTTTGTCTAAGTCACAAGGTTCTTCTAATCCGCATAATGTCGTCAAGGCCACTTTTAAGGCATTGTTGCAATTGCGTGATCCTGTCACTATTGCTAAGCAGCGTGGTATCTCGTTAGATAAAGTCTTTAATGGATAAGGTTGTTATGAAAAAAATACAAATTACTCAGGTACGTAGTTTAATAAAACGCCCTAAAGCCCAAAAAGCTACCATTAAAGCACTGGGATTGGGTCGCATCAATAAACAGGTCGTCGTTGAAGCCACTCCTCAAATATTGGGTATGGTAGATAAAGTCAACCATTTAGTCGTTACAGAAAAGATATAATTTGTTTATGGAACTACATACACTTAAACCAGCAATCGGTGCTCTAAAACGTAAAAAACGTGTCGGTAGGGGCCAAGGATCTGGAAGAGGCGGAACCGCTACTCGTGGTCACAATGGTGCGCAGTCTAGATCTGGTTATAAAAGAAAAATTGGTTTTGAAGGTGGTCAGCAACCCTTGCAGAGACGTATTCCCATGTATGGATTTAAATGTCCTAGCCGTATTGAGTTTACCCCTTTGAACCTTTCTACGTTGCAAGCATTGGCCGATAAGCATCAAGTTTCTATTATAGATCATCTCTTCTTGAGAAAGCATAGCGTAATTGGTAAGCATGAAAAATATAAAATCTTAGCAGATGGCCAGTTGACCCTTAAACTTTCTGTTTCGGCTCATCGTTGTTCAGCCGCTGCTTTACAAGCCATTCAAGACCTTGGTGGGAAAGTTACTATATTGCCTATATATGAATAAGTTAGTTAAAGTTATTAAAGATATCTTTCTGATAAAAGAGCTTAGAATTCGCATAAGAAATACCTTGTTTTTTCTCGTACTTTTCCGTATAGGTAGTATGATGGTTTTACCAGGCATAGATGTAACCCAAATTTCTGTTAATGCCAAACGAGTGTTTGGTCTTCTTGATAGTTTTTTAGGTGGTTCTTTTAGCCAGGTGTCTGTTTTTTCAGTGGGCGTTACACCTTATATTTCCGCCTCTATCATTATGCAACTTTTGTCCATTGCCTGGCCAAAAATTCAAAGAATACAACGTGAAGGAGAAATGGGCAGGCGTAAAATCGCGCAAATTTCCCGAATCCTTACTATTTTTATTGCTATATTTCAGTCTTTTCAATATTTGTTTATTGCTACTAGTAGTGGTAATGTTTCTATAAGTCGCACTTTTTTTATTTTTATTTCTATTGTTATTCTCACTGCAGGTGCCCTATTCTGTATGTGGTTAGGAGAAAAGATTACAGATAAAGGTATTGGTAATGGTGTGACCATGTTGATGATGGTAGGTATTGTCTCTTCTTTTCCAGGTGCTTTATATCAGGAAGCAGTCCACCGGGGTAGTAGAGCCATCTTTTTATTTGTTTTAGAGTTACTCGTATTCTTTTTCATTGTGTTGCTCCTGGTTGCTTTTACCCAGGCCACTCGCAAAGTGCCTATTCAATATGCTAAACAGTTAAGTACCAGTACTATATATGGAGGGCAGCGTCAATATATACCCTTTAAGCTAAATAGTGCAGGTGTTATGCCGATTATATTTGCCAATCTGTTAATTGTTTGCTTGTCATTTTTGCTGGGCCTTTGGAAGGATAAGTTTATTTGGTTAGCCCATATCAGTGGTATGTTACAAGATATTACCAGTTGCCTATTCAATCTTTTATTTGCTTCTTTAATTATTGTTTTTACCTTTTTTTACACCGCTATTACCGTCAATCCTGTACAAATAGCCGAAGATATGAAGCGTGCAGGTAGCTTTATTCCTGGTATCACTTCTGGCAATGCAACTGCCCGTTTTTTAGATGATGTTTTGGATAGAATTACCCTACCTGGTGCTATTTTCTTAGCCATTATAGCTGTGCTGCCTGTTTTTGCTTCTATGGTTGGTGTAAGTTTACCTTTTTCTAGATTCTACGGAGGCACTTCTTTGTTAATTATGGTCAGTGCCATGCTAGAAACCTTGCAACAAGTCGAAAGCTATTTGTTAATGCGTCGCTATGAAGTAATTATTAATAAAGGGGTTAATATAAGGTGATTTTTTACTAAAGTTGTCTCTACTAAGCTTCTTTGTGCAACCTGCTTATAGTGAGAAATTGATAGGAGAAACAGTGTGTGAAAAGGCAGCCTGCTAGATCTAGGTGAGCGTTTAAGCGGTAGGTCGTTTGATCAGTTGCCGTAAAAAGTAAAGTTTAGAAAAACCATACTGGTATTTCCAATAAATTTAGTATATTAGCCCCGGAGGGGTATTTGTTTTGTTATATGATAATGCGATTGTTAAATAACAAATGCAAGACAATCAGAGTAAAAAATAATATTTAAGATTTAGAAAAAATAATATGGCTAAGATACCTCCCATTGAGCAAGGTGGAATCGTACAAGAAGCATTACCAAATGCAGTATTTAAAGTTGCGCTTAAAAATGGTCATATCGTTAGGGCCCATATTTCTGGGAAAATGCGTAAAAACTATATTAGAATTCTTCCTGGTGATTCGGTTAGGATGGAGTTAACTCCTTACGATTTAACACAAGCTAGAATAGTGCACAGATATAAAACAACCGAATAGTTACGCTAATTATGAAAGTTAAAACATCTGTTAGAAAAAGAAGCGCTGATTGCAAAATTGTACGCCGTAAAGGTGTATTGTATGTGATCAATAAAAAGCAGCCTAAATTTAAACAAAGACAAGGGTAGAGTATGGCTAGAGTATTAGGTGTAGACATTCCAGATAACAAGCGCGGAGAGATTGCGCTTACCTACATATATGGAATTGGCAGGAGTTCTGCAAATAAAATTCTTGACGCTGTTCAAATTGATAAAGACCGGCGCGTATCCACCTGGACGGATGATGACCTAAAAGCCATTAGAACCGCCATTCGTGGTGTATATAAAATAGAAGGAGACTTAAAATCCGAGATTCGGCTCAATATTAAGCGACTGGTAGAGATTAAATGTTACAGAGGCATTAGGCATCAAATGGGCTTGCCCGTTCGTGGCCAGCGTACCAAAACCAATGCAAGAACGCGTAAAGGAAAGCCTAAAACTATTGCCAATAAAAAGAAGGCCACTAAATAAAGTCTATCTTTTCGTTAGATAGTATACTTGTCTTTATTTATGTATAAAGAAAGTTTATAGAAAATTACTATGAAAAATACAGGAAAAAATAAAGTTAAAAAAAGAGTTGTAAAGGTTGGTAAAGAGGGGCAAGCACATATTCAAGCTACTTTTAATAATCTTATTATTTCGATTACAAATGAGGCTGGTCAGGTGATTGCTTGGTCTTCTTCTGGCAAGATGGGTTTTAAAGGATCCAAAAAAAACACTCCCTATGCCGCTCAGATGGCATCAGCTGACTGTGCGAAAGCTGCCCATGAATTGGGGTTGCGTCGGGTCAATGTATTTGTAAAAGGCCCAGGCATTGGACGTGAGTCAGCCATTCGTGCCCTTCAAGAGCATTCCGTAGAGGTCATCTCTATTAGAGATGTTACACCTCTTCCGCACAATGGTTGTAGGCCACCTAAGCGTAGGCGCCCCTAAATAGATAAAATTTACCAATTTATATTAGAAGAAGTATAGTATATGGCAAGATATCGTGGTCCAAAAGCCAAAGTTGCAAGAAGATATAATAGTCCCATATTTGGTTCGTCTGTTCATAAAGTGTTGCAAAAAAAGAACTATCCGCCTGGGCAACATGGTAAAAGGCGTAAAAGACGTTCTCAGTTTGGTCTCCAATTAGTAGAGCAGCAAAAAGCAAAGTATACCTATGGGTTATTGCAACGTCAGTTTAAGAACCTTTGTGAAAAAGCTGCCAAAAGTAAAGGTATCACAGGTGAAGTAATTCTTCAGCGGCTGGAGGCTCGTCTAGATAATACCGTTTATAGACTTGGCATAGCTACTACACGGCGAGAAGCCAGACAAATCGTATCCCATAGGCATAGTATGGTCAATGGCAAGGTTGTGGATATTCCTTCTTATACATTAAAGCCTGGAGACATAATAACCGTAACAGAAAAGGCAAAAAACATGGCTTTGATTGTTAATAACGTAGGGAGCAATCCATCTAATAAATACAGTTGGCTAGAATGGGATGCCTCATCCATGGTAGGTAAGTTTCTTGCTTTTCCGCAGCGTTCTGAAATACCAGAAGAAATTAATGAGCGCAGTATTGTGGAGCTTCATTCCAAATAGTTCTGCTGTTTTTGTCTTTTTAAATCAAATCAAGATTCTATATGTCGTCATTACCATTTCAAATGCCCGAGAAGATATTTGTGGAGAAAGTGGATGCTTTTCATGGTGTTTTTAGTTTTCGTCCACTTGAAAAAGGGTATGGCACTACTATTGGTAATACCCTTAGGCGTGTGTTACTATCTTCTTTAGAGGGCTATGCTATTGTTGCTATTAAGATTCCTGGTATCCGTCATCAGTTTTCTACCATTGAAGGTGTGCAAGAAGATTTGGTAGAGATTACAATGAACCTTAAGCAAGTTCGTTTAAAGAAAATTGGAGAAGAAGGTGATGATATCATTTCAGTTCGGGTCAATAAACCTGAATTCTGTGCCGGTGATATTGCTAAAGCTACTCCTTTTTTTGAAGTTTTGAATCCAGATTTGGTCATTTGTAGGCTTGATGCATCTGCTAGTTTTGATATGGAACTCCATATTGTCAAACATAGGGGCTATCTATCGGCTGAGGAAAACAAACCTAAAGAAGCAGATTTAGACCTTGTTGCTATTGATTCGATTTTTTCCCCTATTATAAGCGTACAATATCGTGTTGAGAATATTCGTGTTGCGCAGCGTACAGATTATGAACAGTTGACATTTGAAGTAAAAACAGATGGCTCTATTAGTCCAGAAGAAAGCATTAAGCAAGCTGCTAAGTTGATGATTGAGCATCTCAATTTATTATCTGGTCAAGAAATTGTGCTACAATCACCAGAAGATGAAGTTGTTCAGATGTTAGATGAGGAAACAATAGCCATGCAAAAAAACCTCAAAACACATGTTAATGAGCTAAAATGCTCTTCACGTGTTTTAAATTGTCTTAAATCAGCAGGCATAGAAACATTGCAAGACCTTGTAACTGTAAAAGATTTCGATACCATGAAGTTTAGAAATTTTGGTCGTAAGTCACGTGATGAGATTGACCAGCTCTTGGCAGAAAAGAATTTGAGGATTGGTATGGATCTTTCCAGGTATAAATTAGATGGGTAGTTTTTCTCTAAAATTGCTCCATATAGTAACTATTAACTATATTATAAACCAATGAGGCATAGAAACAAAATTAATCGGTTAGGTAGACCTGCAGGGCATAGAAAAGCTTTGCTTATGAATCTAGCTAAGTCGCTTATTATGCATAAGCGTATTGTTACTACTTTGGCTAAAGGTAAAGTACTCCGTACATTTATTGAGCCTATTCTTACTAGAGCCAAGCAAGATACGACTCACTCTAGAAGAATGGTTTTTTCTCACTTTCAAGATAAAGAACCTGTAAAAGAATTATTCAATCAGATTGCTGAAAAAATTGAGCAGCGTCCAGGTGGTTATACCCGTGTTATTAAGTTGCCCAATCGAGCTGGTGATAATGCAGCTATGTGTATGATTGAATTGGTCGATTATAATGATATCTACACCAAAGAAGCCAAAGTTGTTAAAATAACACGTAGAAGAAGAAAGAAAAGCGCATCTGCTTCTTCTACAGAAGAAGCAGGTACAGAAAGTGTTGCAGAAACAGTTTCAGAAGTAGTTGCTGATCAAGAATAATGATTATTAGTAAAAAAACTTTTTTTAATTTACTTTTTGCTTGATAGAGAAACAACTATCTGTTCAAAACATTGGTAAAAAAGCTTTTTTAAACTTACTTTTATATTTGTTCAGGGCAGTAGTAAAAAATAAATTTTTAAAGCTACTTTTTGCTTGATCAAAAAGTAGCCAAAAAAACAAGTGCTGATGAAAAAAAAGGCGCGATTTTTCCTAGCATAAGCCATTGGATGAGCGGAAA
>NZ_JAACGG010000117.1:0-24850 GCF_022810525.1 Candidatus Cardinium sp. cByotN1 | reverse complement strand
ATAGTGGTGAACGGAAACCTGTAAGAGGCGCTTTCTGATCGCAACTTTTTACAAGGGGCGTTTTTATTTTTTTGCCTACTCTGCCATAGGGCTGAATGGATACGTCTATATACCGTTTCTTAAGGCCAGCTGAATCAGCCGAACCAATAGCCAAAGCTACTATTTTTGGTTAAACTTAAAAAACAAGCACTAGCTAATAACCTTTTCTGGCCAGATAGGCCTCTGCATGTTTGGCTGCTAGTTCTAATGCCTCAGCCATAGCAGGGTCTAAATACTTTTTTGCTAATTTTATATCTATTTTTAGCGTTTCTGTAGCCATATATTTTACCTCCTCTAACCGAGTATAATTTTCAGCATGACGTAGGTCATATAGCCGCTCTGCTAATTTAATATAGAGCACAAAAAGCTCCGGGTGATCCTTATCTACTGCTTTTTTATAATGATTTTTTACTTTGGGCAAAGATGATGCCATTGTTTGATGCGTACTTGTATTTAATACACTCTGTACAAGTGCGTGCACAGTTGAGTTGTAATTTTCTTTAATATAAGCAAGAGGCAAATCGGTATAACGTACTAAATCATAGAGTAGGCAGACATAAATAGGTTCAGAGGCCTGGAATATCCATTTAGTGATTATTCTAGTAATTTCGACTGCACGAATATAAAATAATGCTCCGGACGCATGTTGCTTAGCCCCAAAACGTCGCTTAAGCAATAAAAGCGTACCTCCAATAGTCTCTGCTTTAATATTTTTAAACGATCTACAAATAAAGTCACAGAATTGCATTAAAATGATCATAGAATCTGCTTCTTCTTTAAGCATTATAGGTACTTCTGGTTTCAAATCATTTGTGCATGGCTGATTAATGGTCTGTTTGCAAATGGACTCTATATCTGCAGGTACTACCAATAGCATAGTATTTTTATTAGCTTTAGGATATTCTATATATCCATAGTTGCTATCAATAAGAGACTCTATCGTATCTTTTTGAGGATCTGTATAGTTTGGTGCTATTTTGTTACATCTTATAAGTTCTATGTTGCTATATTCAACATGTCGATAACAGCTTTTTACTTTGGGAATTTCAGCAGGAGGTGTATCAGAACTACTTAATACCAGTGCTAGAGCTCGATACATTATCAAGGAAAAATCTTGATTGTGCATAGGGTCACTTTTATGAACTTGTAAGTGAGTGCTATATAGTTCGAGTTTTACAAATTCCTTGTCTAAATTATCTAGATTGGCAATACGCAAAACAGCTGTAACCAATAAACAAGTCATCTGGTTAACATTACATACAATTTTTTTTGATAGGCCATCATTAGTACAATATTGTTTTTCTATAAGTAATCTGGGTAAACACCCAATCTTTTCTATTAAAGCAGATTCTACTTTACCTATTAACTCATCTAGTGTAATTTCAGTTGGTTGTGATGATTCATAAACTTGCGGTTGACTCTTTTCGCTGAATAGCATAGTCCACTCATAAAACTTACCGATAATATGCTGCAAACTTTTTTTATAGACAAATAAATTATCTACAAATCTAATGCATTTAGTTGCATGCTCTATGATTTGTACGAGGTTGTTTTGCGCTAAGTCTTTATAGAATCTTGATAAAATAGTGGTTAGTTTATAATCTATATGTTTTTTTTTAGGCTGTTTTGCTACACCTTGTTTATGACCAACATAAAAAAACATCAGGCTTAAAAAACAAATACCTATAATAAGTTGCATGACCATTCGATAGGAAGCACCTATAATCGCAGTGCTAAAATTCAAATAAGTGACTACAACAGTGGTAATGATATAGAACCCTAACCATACTCGTTTTTTATCATTACGTTTGTATATACGCAAGTTTTTTGTTTGATGCATAAAAGCAATTTTAGCAGCTATTATAGTCGCCATTAGGGTAAAGGCAACGATAGCGAATGCTTTATTTTCCAAAATACATCCTCTCAAATCAGTGAATGTATAGCTAAGATTACGGCATATTATTAGGAGTAATGATATACAAACTGTTAGCAAGCGTATGTTAAGTAGTGCCATCAATAATAAGTAGGTTGAGCAGTATAAAATGCTAATAAAATCAATTTAATATAGTAAATATTGATTGATATCTGCTTATTCAAGCAATAGACTTCATTGCTGAGTCTATTGATACTATACATCACCTTACAATATTAACTTCTGGCATTAAAGTGATATTAAACTGATTTTTTACTTTTTGTTTGACTTGGTTAGCTAGGTTTATAATATCTTGGCCAGTAGCTCCTCCATAGTTTACTAATATAAGCGCATGTAAGGGATATACACCTGCATTTCCGTTACGTAACCCTTTACAACCTGCTGCTTCTATAAGCCAGGCTGCAGAGACTTTTATTGCTTCTTGATCTTGCATTTTGTATGCAATTAAAGAAGGATATTGTTGCTTAAGTGACTGATAATGTTTTATAGATATGAAAGGATTTTGGAAAAAGCTACCTGCATTACCCAAAATAGCAGGATCTGGCAATTTTTGTTTTCGAATCGCAATAACTGCATCACTTATTGCTTTAAATGATAGTTGTCTAACCCCCATTTTTTCTAACATTTTTTGAATTACCTCATTTTCTATAGAAAAAATTTTTTCCTTATGTAAGGCTAGCGTGATACTTGTAATCAGATACTGATTTGCCCATTTCGTTTTAAAGAAGCTTGTCCTATAACCAAAACCACAAGCTGAGGCTTTAAAAATGATACTTTTTCCAGTTGATAATTCAATGGCTTCAATACTATCCACTATATCTTTAAACTCTATACCATATGCTCCTATATTTTGTATAGGTGCACCCCCAACCGTTCCTGGAATCAAGGATAGATTTTCTATACCCCCATAACCTTGTTCAATACAGAATAACACAAGTTGGTGCCAACGTACACCTGCAGCTGCTTTGATCAAGACTTTAGAGCGATTTTCTTCGATCACTTTAATACCAAATAGTTGAACATGCAGTATATAACCAGTAAGTGGTGTCACAAATAGTGTATTGCTACCACCACCTAGAATATAAAACTGTGTTTGTTTTACATTTACTGCACTACAAAAATCACTTATATCTTTTAGGCTAGTCAACTGAATGTAACGAGCTGCACATGCTGGAATTTTGAAACTATTTAATGATTCTAAAGGGTAGTGGCTAATGACATGCATTGTGAATTTATTCTAGTAGATGTAAGACTTGCCTAGTATAGATCCAAGCTAATTAATTGAAAACATGAACAATAGACTTTTTGGAAAACCTGTTTCCAATTTTCATTTTGGTGTCAAAGCTTATCTGTACTCCTCAAGTATATTTAATATGCTACGGTGCTGGACTACATCTTTTCCAAAACTTGGTTATTAAAAATAAGGGTTACAGAAGGTCTAACGATGCAACTATTTATTTTTCACTGCACCAAAAACATCAAATTTGACCTTAAAAGCATATGAAAAATCAAATAACCACTTCTTAGCCTTCTTTTTAAAGAAATCAAAATCTACCACAAATGTCAAATGAGGAAGCGTTCTGTTAGACAACAATCTACTTACGAAAGTAAGTGTTGTACCTATAGTATGGTCAGATATAGTATGGTCAGATATATCAGTTGTACCTATAGTATGGTTAGACATATCAAGGAAGATAGCAGGAACCATACCAGCAACGTTTTCATTTTTCTTAAAATATGCACAATTATATTTATAGCAACCCTCCATCCATACTCTCTCTAAAAACCAAATCAGCGGTATACCACACTCTGGATAAAATAAGGGAAAACCATAGGCTAACTTAATTGCCTGTTTCCAACTGTACTCAATGAAGTTTTCCCTTTTAGTTTGTTTTCGACAAACATCTGGTTGAAAAATGAAATAATGATGATGGCCAATTCCTGGGAAGAAAAATTTATTAATAAACTGAATTAAATTTTTACGTTGTTCATCATAATGGTTTTTAAAATCTGTAAAAGATATACTAAGTTCTTGACTCCAGGGTGCGAAAATATCTTTTTTACTTTCTGTTGACTGATTTTTTATCTTAAAATGGTATATTTCTATATGATTTATTTTTTTATTGGATCTAGTTAGATTGATGGTAGCCGTGAAACTTGCTTGCCCGGTATAACTCCTTAAGGCAAAATAATAAGGAAGCTTAACCGCTATATCTAATCCTGGCACCCAGTATGTTTTATCTATATTTTGAGTAAACTTACGCCCTGACATAAACCATGTTTTATTTTCTATATGCTCTATATGCTCTATATGCTTATGTCTGGTAGTTTTCATATTTGCTTTTACGACTGGATAAATAGTTCTGTATTTAACCTTTAGTCCTATTTCAGTTGTTTTATAGCAAGGTTCTCTATGTATGCCGCCTATGTTAGCATTTTGGTAAAAATGGGGGGTAGCTTTTAGCGTCTCTTGTAAATTTACTAGGCTAAAAGGTTCGAGGTGTAGCCCCCGATCATTCAAATCGGGCACTATAGTAGGCCCCAAAAAGGCTAAGCTCTCTTTTAGATAAGCATACTTAGTCAAAGGATATAAATGGTTCGGCACTTTGGTGAGTATATCACTATTCTCCTCTTGCGCAACCAATGGCTCATAATACCGTATAGATCTATCCTCTACTTTCTCTAGCGGTGTCCATAAAACAGGATCAAAAGGCATAGCCACTATGGCCATACCATTTTTAGTATAATCACTGAAGACAAGCTGATTGGTCTTAGCATCTACCATACCTAAGTAAGCCCCATACTTCCTTGAGGTAACTTGAAAACAAGCTTTTGTAGGCAAATGCATCGCATAAATATTATCAATACCATTGTAAGAGCTATTGTAGAGCAAATAGTCTTTATACAGCTTAGGTTGGCTTCTATGTTCATAACTGCAAGGCAAAAGCACTTCTGTTGCATTTGTATGGATATTGATCCGTAAAATACTATTTTTTTGGTCTTTGGTTTTTACCACTATTACATGATCTGCATCAGCCCAACTAGGGGTGAAATAATAACCTTGATCCGGGTTATCTATTTTTTTAACTATACTGCCAGATTTTGTATCTAAAACAACTAAAAAATGCTTACCTGTTTCATCGGATGTTACGGCAACCATTTGATGGGTACTAGGCCCTATGGCTAGTGCAACATACCTACTGCTTGCTATAAGGGTTCGTCGTTTTCTTTGCTTAAAATCATAATATTGTAAACGAATCGTTTGTCGATTCTTTTGCCAAGAATAGTAAGAGACTTCTAACCAAGCAGCACACCCTTCACCTATAGCCCAGGCAGTAGATGGAAGCGTATCTCTAAAGTACAATATAGGTTTGTCCTTTTCCGAAGATGAAAATTTGTTTTTCGATGTAGTAGGTTCAGAAAATGGCTTGCCAACTTGAACCAGCTGAGGACGTAATCCCATACCTGTTTTCCAAGCTATCAGATTACCCGATTGGTCGATAAATGGCGCGATATAATCAACGTTATCAATTGGGTTTTTAATAGTAAGCTGGGTGGCAGGTGTAATTTTTAAACCTTCTAGCTGCTTTTGCCAACTAAGCAACAGTTCTTGGTTCATATCCTTATATAAGTCTAGTATGGACTTTTTGGTAACTTTTTTGATGGCATGGTAAAATCCGAAATAGGGTAAGCTGCGAACATTTTGTTCAAAAATAGATTTGATGGCATCTGCACCATATTTTCTTCTGATATGTGTAGTAAAGTAATAACCTATGTGGTATTCACCTGGTATATCGTGTTTCAAAGAACCAAAGATTTGCCTAGCAAAACTAATTGGGGGACGTTCTAGGAGGTTAGCTTTGTATACCTTTTCCCATCCAGGTAAGCGACCTCGACCACTTTTTGAATAAGCTGTTTCTATCCCAACTGCATCACCTTCTTTGAAAAAGCCAGGAACCCCGCATACAGCAATAAGATTTGCCCCAAAATATAGAGGTCTAAGCCAACAAGGGGTACTATGGTATTCAATACTATATTGTACTGCATGTCTAAACTCATGAATACATAATAGACTTAGCCAATCACCATTCCCAATAAAATTGGGATCAGGATGATATAAGGTATAAAAATTTATATGGCGTGGAAGATAGGCAAAAGATCCGTTAAGTTCAGTAGATTTATTGTTGATCAACAAACGAAGCGGGCTAGGATATACCCCTAATGTTTTAGATACAGGTTTGTATATCGTTTCTAGGGTATTGGCGATGCGTTGCGCTGAAGACATACAACTTTTATCAAAAGCTATACTAAAATGAGGGGTAGCTATTTTGTGTGTTTGATTGGCATCAACCAAAAAGGCAAAGCATAAAAACAATAAACAATAAACAAACCTAATAAAAGATTTTTGCGTTTTTTGTTTGAAAAAAAAACAGTAGAATAAATGATATAGAGACATATTTAAAATTAATTAGCCATATAGTGTAAAAGCGGGAATATAAACTATTTACGACCTTTTAGCAACTCCTTATGGAAAATGCTAAATGTATAGGATTTACCTAGCGCTGAATAGAAAGTGTCATATACATACCCTATTTACCGCTATGTTCAACAGATAGATGGTCACCCACTATGTGGGTAATATATTGTAACTGTCCTATACGTATATCAAGTTGTTCGGCCAGTTTTAAGATAAGGGGTATGATCCTATTTTTGCATGCATATTCTAGCCTACTTTCAGCCGTGTCCAAATGGAAGTTGAAAATGATTACAAATCCGTTTTCATTCATTTTATCAAAGTAAATATTAGTTTTTTCTGGTTTTACCAACGGTTGAGATTGAGCAATTGCTTGTAATCCTTTTATAAATCTTGGTAGCGCTGCCAAAGATATAGCATAATTAAGCGGCACTTCTAAACAAACCATTCGAGAAGTTCTTTTACCAAAGTTATCAATATAGGCATCAGCTAATTTTGCATTAGGTATGTAAACCAAAGAGCCTTCCTTAGTACGTACTAAGGTAGAGCGCAAACCTACTTCTTCTACTTTACCACGAATGCCTCCCGAAACAATTTCATCACCTACACTAAAAGGCCTATCCATCGTAATCATAAGTGATCCGAATAAGTTTTTAATAGTATCCTGGCAAGCTAAACCAAGCCCCAAGGTACTAAATGATAGTGCTTTTACTAAGGATTCTGTTTCAAATCCGAGGTTATCAATTGTTTTAATCAAGCCAACAATCCCTACAATAATTTTAGCCATTATACTAAAAAGAGGCAAAATATGAATCATAAACTTATGATGTTGCTTGGCAATTTTGATTCTATACTGTACCAGATTAATACACTCATAGGCTAAACACATCCATACAAACGAAGTGGTAGCTTCTAATACTCGATTTATAAAAGAGATCAAAGCTTCAAACTGGAATATGGCCAGACCTATTCTTAAGAAATAAACGGTAACAAGTGCAAGCAATAAGCGTTCTATAGTTAAGAATTGCTTATGGGTTTTACCTATAAACTTGTGAATGACAAATCTTAAAAAATAAGGCATCAACTTATGAGTAAGCCAAATAACCATGATCAAACATATAGATATAATGTATTGCCAAATAGCAATATTTAAAATCTCTTTTTTGCAAAATGCTTCAGGTAAAAAATAGTATAAGCAAGTGTGTAACTTATCTAATTCTTCATATTTCTTTATGAAGGCCACGGTTTCTGCACTATAACGCCATGCTTCACCATGCTTGATTAAGTAGACCTTTGGTAGTTTTCTAGATAAAATGTATCTATTTTCATTGACCATTGGATCTATGTAATTAGGATCCTTAGGAATCGTATCCACGTTAATACCATGCAGCGTCAGTAATCTTTTTAACTTAATCGCTATTTCTTTACTTTTTTCAGTATAGACTTCACCATGCATAAAGACTATACCTGCCTTTGCAGAAGCTTTATTACCAGGGTTTAAAAGTAAAAAATGGGTATATACGGTATGGTATGGAGAACTTAAATTAATTTTGGGGTCATCCAAACGTTTGGCATTTGCTTGTAATATAATAGAGGGTAGCATCCATGCACATACAAAGCCAACAAGGTATGCCACCTGCCTTATCCGTAGAAAATAGATTATAAATTGCCCTAGTTGCATACAAAATCGATAGATTATATTCATGCGTACTGTTTTATTTAATTGTATGTAGATGATTGCTGAGCTTAATTTAAGCTATATTTTAGCTGTTATACAAGCATCCTTATCTAAAAATAAGCAAGCTAAGTAAAAAGCTGACTATTACCCATAACTCAAAAGTATCTGTTCAAAGCATTGGGTAAATAAATAATCTATTGTTAGTTACTTTTTACCAGTAAAAAGTAACTAAAAAAGCAAGCACTGATGAAAGCTGATGGACTTTTTCCAAGGGCGCGTTTTTCTTAGCTAGCCTTACCATAGGGTTGAATGGTAACACTCAAAAATGATAAAGGATATTTTACTAGTTTGTAGCCATACGCTCTGTTGCGCTATGCTGCTAAAAAATTCATGCCAAAACTCCTCAATTATGTAATTGAACACCTAGGCAAGGATTTTGCATCTAAACCAACAAATTGCTTCAACTGATATTTATAGTAAGCGGTGATGGCCACCATAGCCGCATTATCTGTACAATAAGCAGGGGCTGGTATAAAAAGACGCCAACCATGTTGCGCTGCGAGCGCCTTGAGCTGCCTGCGTAAGTAGCTATTGGCGGCTACACCTCCTGCCAATGCAATAGTGGTAATACCGCTCTTTTGAACAACTTTAGTCAACTTATCCAATAACATACGCACCAGCATGGCTTGAATACTGGCACAGATATTGGCACGATTGGCCAGAATAAATGCGGAGGTTTTATTTTTAATAAAAAGGGAAAACGCAGTTTTGATACCACTAAATGAAAAATCAAAATCAGGCATATGGGTAGTTGGAAAAGCAAAGGCTTGCGGATCTCCTTCTTGTGCATAACGATCTATTAAAGCACCACCCGGGTAGCTCAGCCCCATTAAATGAGCTATTTTGTCAAAGGCCTCTCCTACCGCATCATCTTGCGTTTCTCCTAAAACTTCCATGGCCAAATAATCTTTTACCAAAATAATTTGGGTATGTCCGCCACTAACGGTCAAACAAAGAAAAGGGAAACTCGGTTTAGGTGGATCGATAAAATTAGCCAGTACATGGGCTTGCATATGGTGAACACCTATGAGCCGAATACCCAACGCAAAGGCTAACGATTTAGCAAAACAATTGCCCACTAAAAGTGGACCTAACAACCCTGGCCCTTGGGTAAACCCAATCGCATCTAATGCACTCTTTTGCATGGCTGCTTGTTCCAGCGCAGCAGTTACAACAGGCATTATATTTGTTTCATGTGCGCGCGCAGCAAGCTCTGGTACAACACCACCATATGATTGATGAACCAATTGACTCATCACCACATTGCTGACTATTTTGCCACCATGGATTACAGCAGCAGCTGTTTCGTCACAAGACGATTCAATACCAAGAATGGTTAATGGATGAGTCATCTTAAAAAATAGGAAACTTGTATGACACAGCTTGATCAAGCAAAAAGTAGCATAACCATCCCTTTACTCCTCCTGCAGTGCCTCTACCACCTTCTTGTGCTTTAAGCAATTAATCGCAAGACATAACACAAGCAAAAGGGCAGCTATGATGGCTAGGTTAGGATATAGAATAGTTTGCCAATCAATATAAATAGGAACATAACGCATGTAGTAAAGTGCTGGTTCAAGTCTAAGCAATCTATAGTGATTTTGCAAAAGACATAAGCCTATACCTAATAGATTACCATATACCATGCCAAAACAAAGTGTACGTAGACTTTTATAAAGCAAAATAGCATTTACTTGCCAATTATAAGCTCCCAAAACTTTTAATACACCTACCATATAACTACGCTCCATAAGCTGAATCATCATGGTAGCCACCATCGTAGATCCTCCTATCAACAGTACAAAAAGAATAAACATAGCTGTATTCTTTTGAATAAGATTGAGCCAATCATAAAAACTAGCATACTTGCGTTGGGTACTAACAAGCACTAAACCGTAGTCTATAAAGGGTAAAATAGTGTCTCGCCATACTTTTATTGGCTTAAGATGATCTTTCAAAAAAATCGTGTAGCCATTTATCATTTCTGAAGACCAATTATTTAACCGTTGTAAAAGGCGCATATCGCAAAAAGCTAAATTTTCATCGATATCCGTTAAATAGGTGCGATAGATACCAACAATTTTTAATTTTCGGTAGCGTGGGCTAGGATATACCGTATGTACGACTACGCTATCACCTAGCTGAATAGATAGTTTCTGGGCCAGACGATGGCTAATACATAATTCATTTGCATGGGTAGCCTTGGTTAAGTTAGGTAACCTACCTGCTATTAGATAAGTTGCCAAGGTTGTATCGGCTACCATAGGATCCATGCCCTTGCACAATACACCCTCCACACCTTCCTTTGTACGAACAAGCATAATCTTTTGGGTAAATGGGGTTATTTTTTTAATACAGCTAGGCAAATACGCCATCAGACGACTCACTTGGCTAGCTTGTATAGGAATTGGCTCATAAGGATGCTGCACACCACCATATTGGGTAATTTCAAAATCGCCACCAAAAGCAGTTATTTTTTTTCTAATTTCTTTTTGAAATCCAAGCATTACCATTACTGCAATCAATATAGCAGCCGTACCTACGGTAATGCTTAAAGTAACTATTTTATCTATGGATGCAGAAAAAGTATCACGGTTACATTGCCTAACCCGATTGGCAACCAGCGTAATCCAACCAATGGTTTGAAAGGATAACATATCCTAGCTATGTTTAATAGGCCTGCGCAAAAATGACCCGTCTGCTAGAAGGTTTGCTTGAATAAATACAGTAGCCTGGCTCTTCTTGACCATCTAATGGTATACAACGGATAGTAGCTTTTGTTTCGGCTTTAATTTTTTCTTCTGTTTCTGTAGTACCGTCCCAATGAGCCAACACAAAGCCAGCTTTAGTAGCTATAAGGGTTTTAAAAGTAGCATAATCATCTGCCAATATAGTACGCTGCTGCTGTAAGGCCAGGGCTCGGTGATAGATATGGCACTGTATGGCATCTAACCAATCGGTAATTTGTTGGCACAAATAGCCGCTAGGAATGGTTATTTTTTCTTTTGTATCTCTACGCGCCAACTCAACCGTTTTGTTGTGCAAATCATTAGGCCCTAATGCTACACGAATAGGAATGCCTTGTTGTTCATATTCTGCAAATTTATAACCTGGCTTGCGGGTATCTCTATCATCTAACTTGACTCGGATACCTTTTGCAATCAATATCTTCTGAAATTCAGAAAGTTGAGTAACGACTGCCATTCGTTCTGCTGCTGTTTTATAAATCGGCACCATTACTACTTGTATAGGGGCAATTTTAGGGGGTAATACCAGACCATCATCATCAGAATGGACCATAATCAATGCCCCCATTAAACGGGTGGTAATACCCCAGGAAGTACCCCATACATAATCACGTATACCAGCTTGATTGGTAAAAGTCACGTCAAAGGCTTTAGCAAATCGTTGGCCTAAGTAATGAGCGGTACCAGCTTGTAGGGCTTTACCATCCTGCATAAGGGTCTCAATGGTATAGGTTATTTCGGCGCCAGCAAAACGTTCACTTAGGGTTTTAACACCTTTTATTACAGGTATCGCCATATAATCTCTAACAATGCGCTCATACAAATGTAACATTTGTAAAGCTTCTGCTTCGGCTTCTTCTCGAGTAGCATGAGCCGTATGACCCTCTTGCCATAAAAACTCTGTGGTACGTAAAAAAAGTCTGGTACGCATTTCCCAACGGACTACATTACACCATTGGTTCAGTAAAATAGGCAAATCTCTATAAGATTGAATCCAATTTTTATAAGTACCCCATATAATCGCCTCTGAAGTAGGACGCACAATAAGTTCTTCCTCTAACTTAGCTGCAGGATCGACCACCACACCATGGCCATCTTCAGCCATTTTTAATCGATAATGGGTAACAACAGCACATTCTTTGGCAAAACCTTCCACATGGCCAGCTTCTTGGCTTAAGTAAGATTTTGGGATGAATAAAGGAAAATAACCATTTACATGGCCTGTTTCTTTAAAAGCGCTATCAAAAATAGCTTGTAATTTTTCCCAAATGGCATACCCATAAGGTTTGATGATCATACAGCCACGTACAGAAGCATTCTCTGCCAAACCTGCGCGTAGGACCAATGCATTATACCAAGCCGAAAAATTGGAGGCTCTTGTAGGTAAAGGAGTCATATTTAAAGGTATAATAGCAATAAAGAAGGTATATAAATAAAGAAAAACAAGCCTATAAGCCGGGTTCTGTAATGCGCGCTAGCGCACTGCTTGTCATTTATCTGGAGCGATAATCACTTATAGCCTCTAGCGGCCCACCCACATGCCTGACAAACGGACGAGCAGCCCGTCACGCTGATAGCGTAGACATGCCTATTTGGCCTTGCAACCCCTAAGGTTTACCTTGCCTCTATTGTCACCAATAGAGCGGTGAGCCCTTACCTCACCTTTTCACCCTTACTATCTTAAACTTAGAGATAGCGGTTTATTTTCTGTGGCACTTGCTGTCATATGCAGGTAAGCTACATATGCCTTCCCGTTAGGAAGTAGGGTGCTCTGCATTGCCCGGACTTTCCTCTTTGACTACTGATAACCAAAGCGACAAGCCAGCTTGTTTTTCTATCATTAACTACTAATTTACTAGGTGGAATAGCCTATTCCAACGAATACCACTGAAAAACGATTTGCTTCTATCTGAAGATAGCAAGACCATAACGGCCTTACCCAGAATATGATCTTCTGGAATAAACCCAATAAACCTAGAGTCACCCGACTGGTCACGATTGTCTCCCATGGCAAAATAATAATTTTTACAAAAAGTATAGTGGTCAACTTTTTGGCCATCTATCCAACATGCAGCTTCCGTAAACCGGATATTTTTCTTTTCTTCAAATCTTTGTATAGTAGCGCCATACAATAAAATATGCTGTGCATCCATTGGAATAACCATTCCTTTATTAGGCACCTGCAATGGCCCAAAATTATCCTTGGTCCAACCGAAAGCTGAATGAATATTGGACTTAAGGGATCCTACCTCATCTTCTACCGGATCTACTGACTGTATATAAGTAGGCAAGACAGTGGTTAACTGCTTCACTTTTTCTGGTGTGGTATAAATAGTATAACCTTCATGTCCCGGAACAGTGGATAGTACCGGGTTTTTAATATCATTTTTTTCAAAAAAAGCATTCGTCAAGATACGTTTGGTTTTCATGAAATAACAATATTGAACTCTCCCCGCCGGATCTGCTGGTGTATGATTAACATAAAGTTGCTTATGCGTTATGTGCACCCAATCACCAGGCAATCCAATGCAACGCTTTATCCAGTACTCACGTAAATCAGGAGGGTGTATACCTATTGGTGTATTAAAAACAATAATATCATTGCGCTTGATCTTACTCAATCCAGGCAAACGGTATTGGGGCAATTGAATCCAATCAAGATAAGAGGGTATTTTTGTACCTGGAATGGTTTGATGGGTAATAGGAATTTGCAAGGGAGTAGCTGGTGTACGAGCACCATAGTGGATCTTACTCACCAATACAAAATCTCCAGTTAAAAGTGTTGGCTCCATTGAGCCAGAAGGTATAACATAAAGCCCAATCACCATCCAACGGATTAAGGCAGCTGCCATAGCAGCCAAAAATACAGAACTTACCCACTCGCGAATGGCACTTACAGCTGAGAGAACTTTACCCTGTTTTTTAGCTGAAAAAGAAGTTTTCATTCGTATGCTTCATTAGAAAAAATAGTAGCCCCTCTTGCAAAACTTTATTTGCAATTAACAATTTTGTTGCCACTGGCAATAGCTTGAACAACCGATCTATTGCCCTAGTTAACTAGGGCCCAATATAAGACACTCTTTGGAATTTTGCTAGAAAAAGGCTCGTCAGCTGTATAAATTATTGTACAAGGATGCCTTGGTTGTATGCCTATACTATTTTAGACCATAGCGGGTTAGTATAGTTTAGCTAAATTCAAGCCCAAAGAAAAATGAATAGATGCAAAAAGTGGGCGGCAGTCTTTATATGATGCATCCAATGATGCATCCAATGGTTCATCAACATCAAGCAAATTATAAGGAATCATACCTTTTAATTCGATCAGCAACCCACTTGGAAATTCCAAAGAGGTACCACCTATAAATCCAAATTTTAGTTTTTTTTCGATTTTATCAAAAGAACAATCTTCAAAACCATCGGTAAAGTTTCCTTCCACTTTTTTACCATCAACTATCGATGCCGTTTTGCCACTACAGCTAATAAAATAAAAACTGTGAAGGCCCACGAAAAGACGACCAAGGAAATCATTTTTTTTAAAATCTGGTGTCATAACCGCTGTCCAGTACCACGTCAGTAGTATAGGCAGACCAATAGTATGGATAGTGGAGATTATAGTAAAAGAGGAAGAGGTTGATTTAGGGTTCCCTTCTGGTAGTTTTGTGTTATCTACTACATCCAATACTATATTAGTAGCCCAATCAAATCTATTATACAATAACTCTGCCCCTAACCCTATGTGATGGTTAAAAGCATACTCCATATACAAAGCAGCCCCAAACCAAGGATTCCACATCCTAAAATTTACTTCTGGGTTTAGACCTATTTTTTTTAGTTCGTCTTTTAGCTGTTGTAGCCCTAGTTGTTGTCGCTCTAGTCGTTGTCGTAATGCTATATATGCAAGGCCCTTTAGTTTGTCCTTTAGTTTGTCCTTTAGTTTGTCGTTGAGTTTAGCAAAAGAATTAGCCCCTCCTATTTTTATACCATAACTCAAATCTCCTGCTACAGCTTTAGATGATGGGATAAAGGCTAAAAGCAATAAGCATACTATAATTTTTTTAAAACTATGCATATTAAAATTAAATTATAATTGGATTTAATCGACTACTGGGCCTGTTCATTTAAATGTGTAAATATTATTTAGGCGCTTAAATTTTACTGCCAGATTTAATTAAAAAATTTGATATAGCCTTATTGCAATTTTGAATACATAGTGCACTTCCTGGTGATATCATTAATGGTTAAATATAAAGTTTTAAAAAGAGCTATACGATTAGGCAACAGTCCTTTATCTTTCCTCACGCTACGAAATTGGCTATTTAACGAAAGATTTTTATTTCCCAATGCAGAATTTAGAGAAAATTTCACCCAAGATCTCCTCTGTAGTAATCTCCCCTGTAATTTCACCTAGTGCTTCTAGTGCACTGTTTATATCAACCACTAGCCACTCATTCGATCGTTGTTCGACTAGTCCGTTCACTACAGCCTCTAAAGCTTGTTTGCTTTTTTGTAACCGATCATAGTGGCGTGCATTGATAACAATCGTTCCTGCGCCATCGATCGGTTCTTGTTGTACCATGGCCAAAAGCTTATTTTTAAGCACTTCCAGCCCGCTACCTTTTTTTGCATTCATCAAAAAATAATCTTTAAAACTTTCTAGCACAATAGCTGGTGCAAGGTCCATTTTATTACCTATCTTAATGGTAGACAGCCCTTCCAAACCCAATACCACCAAATCTTCTTCCGCTTGTCTAAACGTCGTATTGGATAAATCAACCAAGTAAAGTACGATGCAAGCTTTGCTTAATTGTTGCTTGGTTCGCTCAATACCTATCGCTTCTATGGCATCCGAAACGGTTTCCCGTAAGCCAGCTGTATCCACAAATCTAAAACGGATACCTCCTATGTGTAGGCTTCCTTCAATGGTATCTCGCGTAGTGCCTGCTATAGGCGAAACAATGGCTCGTTCTTCTTCTAGTAATGCATTCAATAAAGTTGATTTACCTACATTCGGTTTGCCCACAATCACTACTGCAACGCCCTGTTTAATAACATTACCTAATTGAAAACTATCTATTAGCAAGGTTAAGGTGTCAATGAGCTGACTGGCTAATGTTTGCAGCTGGTTTCTATCTAAAAAAGTAACATCTTCCTCTGCAAAATCGAGTTCTAGTTCTAGCATGGCTGCAAAATGGCGTAATTTTTGCCGTAACGTTTGTAGGGTTACAGAAAAGCCGCCACGCATTTGGCTAAGTGCAGTTTGGTGGGCCAACGTACTGTCTGCTGCAATCAAATCAGCAACTGCTTCTGCTTGAGCTAAGTCGAATCGACCATTTAAAAAAGCCCTTTTGGTAAATTCACCTGGCTCAGCTACCCGAATACCTTGTGCTACAAATAGTTGTATCAACGCCGCTACAATAAAAGGGGCCCCATGGCAAGAGATTTCAACAGCATCTTCCTTAGTAAAAGAGTGCGGTGCAATAAAAATGGAAACCAATACCTCATCGATTTTTGTATCGCCTTCTTGAATCACACCAAAATGAATGGTATGCGAGGCTTGTTGAGTCAAGTCATTGCCACGAAATAGTTGGTTCACCATCTGGATAACACCACGCCCAGATAGACGTACTACGGCAATGGCACTAACCCCTTGTGGGGTAGCTAGGGCAATAATAGGGTCTTGGTTAGAATGCATTTTAGGGTATAAATAAGGTTTCTGGATAGCCTACTTCCATCAAGGTTAATCCGTGGGCGGGCATTAAGCTAAGTATGGGACGAATAGGCGGTTTTTCTCTAATAAGATCAGCTAGTGCTGCTAGATCCATTTTACCAATGGCTACTTTAAGGATCGCGCTGACAATAACCCGCACCATACCCCGTAAAAAACGATTCGCTTTTATCTGAAAGATCACACGCTGATCTATCTGTAGCCAATTAGCCTCCTTTACATCACACACAAAACCATGAGCGTTCTTTTGAAACTCGGTATCAGCTTTTTTACTAAAAAATTCAAAATCGGTTGTTAGGCAAAACAAAGTCGCTATTTCATTCAATAAAGCAAGTGGTGGCATGCGGCACAGCCAAAGCGCATGATCTTTATAAAAAGGATTTTTTTTTGTAACAATGGTATAGTGATAGGTACGATAAGAGGCATCAAAACGAGCATGTGCCCCATCTATGACTGGACGAATAGCTGTGATGCTGATATCAGATGGCAAAATCCTATTCAGCCTATAGATCAAATCACTAGGATCTATCGCTGCTATTAGGTCAAAATGGGCAACCTGTTGCTGTGCATGTACTCCTTTATCGGTTCGACTGCTACCTGAAATAGTAATAGGCATCGATAGTAATTTACCCAGTGCCTCTTCTACCACTTGTTGGACAGCTAGTGCATTTTTTTGAATCTGCCAACCACTATAGACCTTGCCTAAATAGGCTATATATATGAAATAACGCATGAGATAGATTAGCGTAGTTACAAGGCTTAAACGTATATTAAGCTTGCTTAAAAGCTACCATAAATTTAATCATAGTTAGGGTACTTATCGAATTATAATTGAGTAAATACGCTAATTGTTACTTAACATTAAGCTATCCTGTATGTTTTAATTATAAAAATCGATATATTGAGTTGCTGAAAGCTTACTTATTTCCGACTCTTTTTGAGTATGTTTATTACTAAGCTATCTACTAGGTTAGTTACTCCAGTGTTGATTATATTTCTATTGGTAGGAATGGCTGCAGGCCATGAAAAATGGGGCAATATTGACTTTTATAATTCTGTAGCTGCTCAATTGCTAGGTGCTATTACCCTGATTTTGATTCCTGTCACAGGAGGCATAACAACTAAGTACAAATCATACACGACCCATGCAGTGCAACAGTCTATTACTGGCAATAGCAGGTATTGTAAATTACAACTGTTAGTGCCGACCTA
Organism: Candidatus Cardinium sp. cByotN1; assembly: GCF_022810525.1. Classification (NCBI taxonomy): domain Bacteria; kingdom Pseudomonadati; phylum Bacteroidota; class Cytophagia; order Cytophagales; family Amoebophilaceae; genus Candidatus Cardinium; species Candidatus Cardinium sp. cByotN1. The sequence continues at coordinate 6,982 of NZ_JAACGG010000117.1, read as the reverse complement.
TTTATTTGGGGAATAATAAAAAATGTATAAAAATTTTTATACACTTGATTCTTAGGGCTTTAGCTAGGTTAATCAAACTGGTTAGTATACAAGCGCTATGAAAAATGTACTGCTAATAAGTAGTGCACACTGCTGTATACAACCAAGTAGATGAACTAATCGAGTGATTTTATTTGAATAGACTCCTTGCTAAACACTACTGGTAATTTGCATGTTGCGCTGGTGCTTACATCCACAGATACGTGTGATACCATCTAGTTTTGCGCTCCGTTTCTCCTACAGATTCTTCGGCATAAGTGAGATTAGCAACAAGTCCAAGACCTATTTTACGTAATTTTAATTTTTATGACCAAGAACTATATGATAAACTACAAACTAGTTAATCCAATAGCAATACTATTGATCTGGTTTTTATCCTTTAATACAGCTTGTAGTAGTCGCCAATACAATACTTGAATAAAAAAACAACACCCAATCAAAAAACGAGTAACTACGAAACAATGCTAGCTCAGATTTTATCTAAAAAGAATAAAGGTAAAAATGACGATATCAATAATCAAGACCTATCTGACAATACCTTGCTTCATCTAGCAGTAGCTAATCGACAGTTCAAAATCGTTAAAAGACTACTTAATACAAGAAGTATTCGGCCAAATACTCAAAATAAATATGGCAACACCCCGCTGCATCTGGCAATAGCTAAATCTAATGGACATTTTGGATATTTGAACGTAATTGAAAGGTTATTGAACGTAAAAAATATGCTGGTAAATATCCAAAATAATAATGGCGATGCGCCACTGCATCTGGCAGTAGCTAAATCTAATGGATATTTGAAGATAGTTGAAAAGTTATTGAAAGTAAAAAGTATTCGGATAAATATTCAAAATAATAATGGCGATACGCCGCTGCATTTAGCAGTAGCTAGTGGACATTTGAACGTAGTAAAAAAGTTATTGAACGTAAAAGATATCCAGGTAAATATAAAAAATAAACAAGGTAATACCCCTATTCATCTAGCGGTGGATGGAAAGCATCAGGACATTCTTGAAACCTTCCTGAAACATAAAAAAACTGGGTTAGATATAGATATAAATCAGCCAGGTAAAAATAATAATACCCCACTTCATTTGGCACTATTAAATCAAAATGTGCATATATTTAACATGTTGCTCAAGGAAAAAGATATTCGGGTAAATCTAAAAAACAGTGCTGGAAAGGCAGTACTGCATCTAGCAGTAGATATGAATGATGCGTCGTACATAGTTGAAAGCTTACTGAAGAAAGAAGACATTAATGTGAATATAGAAGATTTGGATGGCAACACGCCTCTGCACCTAGCAGCGCGTTTGTATGGCAATACACCTCTGCATCTACCAGGGTGTTTAGGTGCTACACCAATAGTTGAAGCACTCCTTAAAGAGTGCCGTACTAACTTAAATGCCCAAAACAAAAATGGCCATACTGCGCTTTATTTAATAAATCATGAAGTGCACTTGATTTAGCTAAAATAAATCACCATCAGCCATGTGTTGATGATTTAAAAAAACACTACATGAAACTTTGAAACCATTGCAACAGCCTTAACCAATGCAGCATAAGAGGATGAGATGCGGTAATTTTTGCTTATTTTGTTTAAATTTGATACAGGATAAAACATATCCTGCAACAGGCATAGTCTATGCCAATTGTAGTGCATCTGCGTAGCTTTACATCTTTTAACATCATAAAAATTTATGCACTTAGTTCCTGAAAGCTTACTTATTGCCGGCTCTTTTTTACTCTTTTTGAGTATTGTGATTACCAAATTATCTACCAGGCTAGGTATTCCAGCGTTGATTATATTTTTATTGGTAGGCATGGCGGCAGGCCATGAAAAATTGGGCAATATTGACTTTCATAATCCTATAGCTGCTCAATTGCTGGGTGCTATTACCCTGAGCTTGATTCTTTTTACAGGAGGCATAGAAACTGAGTACAAGCATATACGCCCCATTCTTTGGAATGGTATATTACTGGCAACGGTAGGTATTTTAATTACAACTTTTAGTGTTGGTCTATTTATTTGGGGGATTACAACCCTTTGGGGGGGCAGTATGCAATTCTCCTTATTAGAAGGGTTACTGATGGGATCGATTGTAGCTTCTACCGATGCAGCTGCGGTCTTTGCGATTATTCGGTCTAAGAAGATGCACCTCAAGGCCAATCTCAGTCCGATGTTAGAATTAGAATCTGGCAGTAATGATACAATGGCTTATTTTTTAATGTTTTTGTTCAAAAATCTGCTCATCACCCAACAAGCCATTAGTCCCATAGCAGCGCTTTGTACTTTTATGCAAGAAATGGTGGTAGGCGGATTAGCCGGTCTATTAGTGGGTAAGCTAATGCTGGTATTGCTGGATAACCTTCGCTTAGCCAACCGTTCTCTTTACCCAGGTTTGATGTTGGCTGTCGTTATTTTTACCTATTCAGCCACCCATTTTTTGCATGGTAATGCTTTTTTAGCCGTTTACCTTGTTGGATTAATCTTGGGCAATAAAGATTTTCCACATAAAAAAAGTATCATCCAATTTTGTGAAGGCATTTCTTGGTTGATGCAAATCATTATGTTTATTATGCTTGGGCTATTGGTTTATCCTGGTAAACTTATACCTATAGCTGGTATCGGCCTATTACTTTCTATTTTTTTAATGTTCATAGCGCGTCCGTTGAGTGTTTTTATCTCATTGTGTTTTTCTAAAACATTACAATTCAACCATAAAGTTTTTATCTCTTGGGTAGGGCTTAGAGGAGCTGTACCCATTGTTTTTGCTACTTACCCATTACTAGATAATATTCACCAAGCAGATGTGATCTATCATATTGTTTTTTTTGTTGTGCTCACTTCCATATTATTTCAAGGCACAACCCTTTCGCCATTGGCCAAGTGGCTCCAATTAGAAGCACCACCAGTGGAAAAACACAAACCTAGCATCCAGTTATCCAAAGAAGTAGATAGTGAATTAATAGAGGTGATTGTACCAGAAGATTCTCCGGCTATCGGTAAAAAAATAGTACAGTTGAGTTTTCCAGAAAATGTGTTGATTGTGCTTATAAAAAGAAATGGTGTATATGTTATTCCTAGAGGCGATACCGTTATTATTGGATTGGACTTGCTGATGATTATGGCAGAAAAAAAGCAAACCATTCCTATTGTAAAGGAACAACTTGGTATAGTAGATTAGTGCGTTTTTAATTATAATTGTAGTTAGCTTATAACAAGCTGTAGCCTTTACAAACGCTTAAATAAACAACAAATATGCATCAGGAATATGATCTTATTATAATTGGAAGTGGTCCCGGTGGATATGTTGCTGCTATTAGGGCTGCTCAGTTAGGGATGCATGTTGCGGTCATAGAGCAAGAAGCCCTTGGTGGTGTTTGTCTGAACTGGGGTTGTATTCCTACTAAAGCATTACTCAAAAGTGCCCAGGTATTTGATTACTTTAACCATGCTGCAGCTTATGGTATTGAAGTAATGGAAGCTAGGCCAAATTTTAAAGCCATCATGCAGCGCAGTCGGGATGTAGCAGCTACCATGAGTAAGGGCATTCACCATCTTTTTAAAAAGCATAAAATTACGCTTTTAGAAGGACGCGGTAAATTATTACCCCATAATACGACCTCAGTAACCACACCAGAAGGTACTACCCACCTCTACCATGCTCAACATATTATTTTGGCAACGGGCGCACGGAGTCGTCAGTTACCCCATCTACCTATTGATGGCTCCCATATTATGGGCTACAGAGCAGCGCTCGCACGCACTACGCAACCCAAGTCTATAGTCATTGCAGGAGGAGGCGCTATTGGATGCGAATTCGCTTATTTTTACCATACAATAGGCTCCAAAGTCACTTTAGTGGAATATGCTCCTTATTTATTGCCACTTGAAGACGAAGAGGTATCTAAACAAATTCTAAAATCTTTTAAGAAAAAAGGCATACAGGTCTATACGGCTGCAGAAGTTACCAAAGTAGATGTTGGGGAGCCTACCTCTATAGCCCATGTTGCTACCCAATCAGGTGATCTAAAGATTGAAACTGAATTAGTGCTTTCTGCGGTTGGCGTGCAACCTAATATAGAAGATATTGGTTTAGAGGCAAACGGCATACTGATGGAAGGTGGTAAGATTGCGGTAGATGGCTATTATAGAACCAGTTGTAAGGGTGTCTATGCTATTGGAGATCTAGTCAAAGGGCCTGCTTTAGCCCATGTAGCATCAGCAGAAGCTATTATTTGTGTAGAGAAAATAGCAGGACTTACGCCAGAGCCACTAGATTACAACAATCTACCATCTTGTACCTATACGCAACCTGAAGTAGCTTCCGTAGGTTATACAGAAAAAGCTGCAAAAGAAGCCGGTTATAAGATTAAGGTAGGTGTTTTCCCATTTTCTGCCTCTGGTAAAGCCCATGCGGCCGGTTTGCTAGAAGGGTTTGTAAAAGTGATTTTTGATGCCGAATATGGCGAATGGCTAGGTGCACATATGGTAGGCGCCCATGTAACAGAAATGATTGCAGAGGTAGTTGTTGCACGTAAACTAGAAACTACCGCATATGAAATTCAGAATAGCACTCATCCACATCCGACCATGTCGGAGGCCATTATGGAGGCTGTTGCTGCTGCCTATGGGGAAGTGATTCATCTTTAATATTGTGCGCTTTATAAATCATTAGAATCATTATGTAGGCTACTATTAAAAAAAAGTTATTGAACTATTTAAATATCCTGTATATTTGGTAAGATGGTTTTTGGCTTTAGGATAAATATAAAATATTAAATTACGTAGATAGAAAAACAGCAATCTACTTTTTTGCATTGCATACTAGTTACTGAATTAGGCTATAAAACAAATTTGCGTCCAGCATGGAAAAAACAGAATCATTACACACTAATCTAGAAGATGGTATTTTAACCATTACCTTTAAAACCGATTCAAAATCTTTCACTTTAACAGATAAAAAAATGATCGCGTTGCGTAATGTCATTCAAGAAGTCTATGACAATGACCACATAGAAGGCGTAATCATTACTGGAGAAGGCGAAGAGATCTTTTCTTTAGGTTCAGAGGTTTCTGAATTGCTCAAGCTCAGTGAATTGAATGCAAGAAAGTTTGCAGAAAATGGTCAAGAGGTATTGGCTTTTATAGAAAACTGTCCTAAGCCTATTTTAGCTGCTATTAATGGGTACGCTTTAGGATCTGGCTTTGAGCTAGCATTGGCTTGCCATTTTCGATTTGCGTCTGAAAATGCTATTTTTGCTTTTCCAGAAGTTACTTATGGTGTTATTCCTGGATTTGGCGGTACACAACGGTTAACCCAATTGTTGGGCAAAACTAAAGCATTAGAATACCTAATGACTGGTAAACGCATAGGTGCAGAAGATGCAGAACGGATGGGATTGGTGAGTGAAGTGGTCAGTTACAAGGAAGAGATGCTCAAGAAAGCTAAAAAATGGCTTACGGCTATTGTAAATAATTCAGACTTGGCCTTGGGTATGTTGGTAACTTGTGTCAATGCAGCTGAAAATCCAGATGAAAATGGTTTTCAAACAGAAGCAAATGGTTTTGCTAACTGCTTTAAAGCAGGAGATCTTAAAGAAAAACTAATGCAACTGATTGATAAACAAGCACTGCTAGATATGAAATAGCTTAATTAAGCTATAGATTAGCTTAGATACTTTAGATGCTTTTCATCGGAAACCACAAATATATAGTGTAGTTTATCTGGTTCTTCCGAATAAATCCTAAAATAATTTGTGTAACATAAAAAAATAGCTAAATTTGCTTCAGGTTATTTTCTCGGTATTTTATAGGTTCATTTCTATATCTATGCTTCTATGGAAAACAGATGAATAGGTTTTTGAGCTAGAAACTATGCTTAGTATAGATTTATATTTGTACTGCACACATTTTTAAAATACAAATTTAAATTAAACTAAACAATGAAAAACAACTTAAAAAGTAATTTTTTAATAAACTTTTGCTTCCTTGCTACACTTGCATTGGCTGGATGCACCCATTATAGAAAAGCTGAATTAGGTCTTCTAGAAACAGGAAACCAAAGTCATGCAGCATTGTCAAAACCCGAGCTACTGATTCCCAAAAAAGATGCTCAACTAGTCAAAGAACGCTCTAATACTGAAGTAGTTGTTGATACGGCTGGTGCTATTGGTGGAGCGACTACCAGCGTTGCTGGAGGTACTTTTGGCAGTCTATTGGGTGGATTTGGTGGTGGTTGGTATGCTGCTTGTACAGACTCTCCTATTGGTCAGGGCATCGGCTATGGCGCTGCTAAGGGTTGGGATTTTGGTTACACCGTTTCGGCTCCTATTGGCAGGCATACTGTTCGTATGGCTACCTTTACTTTAATAAAGGCTGGATCGTATGGTTATCAAACACTTAAGTGGGCTACTTCTCATGCCTACTCCGGTATTAATTCCATATATAATCATGTGATGACACCCCCAGAGGATTTGACTGATGTCAGTGATTTCACTATTTCTGAACCGAAAGAAGCCCCCGATTACTTAGTAATTGAGCCTAATGCAGCAAAGACAACGCACTCAAGCAGTGAAGTTGGTGCTAAGTGGCCTTTTGTTGGCACTATGGCTCGACTTGTAGCATTAGCATAACTTAGCTTAATAGTCTATCTATTTAGCCCCTACCCATAGGGGCAGATTATACCTAAACAAAGTATTCGTTCACGCAATAGCGTCAATTTAAGGGGTATATTTAATTGATTATTAAATAGAATAGTATCCGTTCGCGACTGTGGTTTTTCTTCGATTATATTTAGCAACTCTTTGGTTTGCGTTCACGAAATTAGTAGAAAATGAATTTTTGTTGTTACTTTTTTCTTGATAAAAAAGTAACCAAAAAATCAAGCGCTGATGAAAAAAGTGGCTGAAAGCTTCGTTTACAGCTGGAAAAACAGGAGCC
>NZ_JAACGG010000116.1:0-13498 GCF_022810525.1 Candidatus Cardinium sp. cByotN1 | reverse complement strand
TAATCAATTAAATATACCCCATACCCCTTAAGTTGACTCCATTGCGAGAACAGATACATTTTTTAATTAAATTGACGCCATTACGGGAACAAATAGATGAAGACAGCGCAGTAAACCGTTTTTCTTTTGGCAAATAAAATGTATTGGTTAGATTTGATACCATTGATCCTTATGTCTTAAAATAACACTAAACTTATGGGTAAAAAATATTGGCTTATCATTCATCCAACCAACATACATAGATTTTGCCTTTTACTGGTTTGCTCGGCCATGCCTCAGCAAATACTAGCTATACCGAAATCTATAGCACGTATTGTCCGTATATTTGAAGGAAAAAATAAGCCTATTCAAAAGCCTAAGAAGGTGCCTGCTGATGGTAAAAGTTCCGAAAATACCTCTTTGGATCCTAATAAAACTAACGTTTTATCAACAGATTCAAATGAAAATAAAAAAAAGCCAGCTCCTCCACCTATTTTATCTAATGCACAACAAGCTCGATTAGCTATCGATGCAGTAATGAAAGATCCAAAGCTGGTTGGGCACCCTGCTACTTGGTACTACAGAGGAGTGATTTATGATCGGCTGTTAAGAGACCATATTGCTTCAGAAGAAGCCCCCACTTTATTAAAAGAAACAATTGATGCCTATACACAGGCTAAAAAGTTAAGCTTACCCAAGACCCAATTTCACAGTTTTGCCCTTAGCAACCTAGCCGCTCTATGGCATTATTTTTTAAATAGGGGTATAAGCTACTATAAGCAAGAATCAGTTGATCAATCATTAGAGCAATTTACTATTTGCCAGCGTATTCTACCGCAAGAAACTACACCATTGTTATATAGCGCTATTGTCTATCATGGGAGTGATCAGCCAGAAGAGGCGTTGCGTTCTTATGAAGCCTATATAAAACTTCAAGGGCCACATTTTGCTGTTTGTCGTGCTATGGCTGATATTTATTACCATAAACTTAAAAATTTTGATAAGGCAATCGCCATTCTCGATGAAGCGTTGCTGCAATTTCCCTTTAATAATGATTTATTGGAAGAAAAATGTTTAATCTATCAGGCTGCTGGACGCATAGATGACTATATGGCTACTTTAGCAGTTGGCCTACAAAATAAAGAAGTCAATGCATTTTATGCCTATGCTTATCTCTTAGAATATCAAGGACGCACGCAAGAGGCTGTTGGTTATTATAAACAAGTTTTAACAGATTATCCGCGTCAATACGATACGTTACGTCAAATAGGTTTCTTATTTTATAATGAAGCCATAAAACTATATGCTGATGCCCTAAAAGCAGTAGGGCAACGCGACCAACTAGATAGCGATAGCTTGACTGACTGTTTTCGAATCATCCATGTCAAAGCTAGCCCTTCGTTCCCTCATTTTGTTGGATATTTAAGCAGTTCGATTCCATTATCTATCCGGAGTAAAGGAGCGTTTCTACCCAAAGAACCGTTATGCTCTGCTGCACCTAAGTGGATCGTTTATAACCATCCCCTGGTTAAAGATAAGCAGATAAAATACCTTTCCTGTCTGCTTCAAGCAGGAAAGATACCCTGTACAAGCTTGTTATATGGGTATATGTATAAAAAAATGGCAGCTATAATGAACCATAATAGATGGATACAAACTATGGTAGCTTTGGAAAAGTATCTGAAACAATCTTTAGATTACTTAAAAATAGCTCGTGCACAAGACAAAAAAGATAAGCAGGTCGCGCAAGCTTTATACTATAATTATTACCACTTAAAAAAGTATAGATCTGCTTATAGCCTATTACAAGCGATGCAAAAACAAAAGCAATATCTCGAAGATGATCCGTTTTTGGAGAATCAACTCAAAGAATAATATCATAGCATGATGTTTGGCTACTTTTTGATCAATCAAAAATCAACCTATTGTAAGGTATCTATTGAGCTCATTGGCAGATAAGGTAATTTTTACCTTAGGCGTTTTCTTTTTTGCATACGCCGCAGCCCTGCTAAATGGATACCTATTAAGTCCTGCTCAACGAAAGCTAATTATCCTAGTTTATTTTAAATAAATTTTAATAAATTCATATGCTTAATGTTAGCTATTTTGTCACCCAATACTAGTAAGATCTCTTGCAAAATTTATTTGTTGATGCGCAATTTTTAAAAAAAGCGTAGTCTTATCACCATATATCTTTTAGGTATGTCAGAAATTATCGCTAGTCTTGACATAGGTACTAGTAAAATTTGTGTAGTTATAGGAGCGCAAAGCCAATATGACCCGCATAAACTCGAAGTCTTGGGCATGGGAAGTGCGGCTGCAGATGGGGTCGTACGTGGTATGATTGTTAACATTGATAAAGCAGCTATTGCTATCAAGCAAGCATTGCAAGCGGCCGAAGAAGATTCGGGTATAAATGTCAATATTGTAAATGTAAATATCTCGGGCAAGCATGTAACAGGTTCCTCTCACCATGGTAGCATTACTCGAGATAGTATAGAACAAGAAATCACAGTAGAAGATATTAAAAAGCTGACTAGTGACATGTATCGCATTGTACTCCCATTAGGTACAGAAATTATTCATGCCATGCCACAAGAGTATACCATAGATTATGAAATTGTAACACAGGATCCAGTAGGTATGTCAGGTGTGAAGTTAGAGGCCAACTTTCATATCATCACCGCTACAACCCACGCTATTCAAAATATACATAAATGTATTAAAAAAGCAGGTGTAGAAGCAGAAATCGTTATGGCTTCTGCTCTAGCAGCCAGTTTAGCGCTATTGAGCGATGAAGAAAAAGAAGCAGGTGTTTGTTTGATTGACTTTGGTGGGAGTATTATTAACTTAGTCATCTTTTTTGATGCTATTGTTCGGCATACCGCTACCATTCCACTTGGAGGACATATGATTACATCAGATATACAGCAAAGTTGTATGGTTATGGAACGGCAAGCAGAGTCCTTAAAAATAAAGTTTGGTAACATCCAGCCCAATGCTTTGGCTACGCAAGCGGTCGTAACGATTCCAGGATTACGCAACCGTAGGCCCAAAGAGGTGGTTACCACTAATTTGACTAAAATTATAGAGGCACGTGTAGAAGAAATGGTAGCATTTATCCATGAAGAAATCTTACGCTCTGGTTTTTACGAAAAACTAGTGGCTGGTATTGTCGTCACAGGAGGCAGTGCCAATTTACCAGGTATACAATCTATAGTGCAGCAGATAACTGGCTTGGATACCCGTTTGGGCTTTCCAGATGAGTATTTAGAAGAAGGTAGTAGGAAACAACTACGAGACCCTAGTTATGCAACAGCCGTCGGCCTCACTTTAGCTGGATTTAAAGCATTGGATTACAGAGAAGCCTACTATAGATCAGCCCAATCAGCTGACTTAGATTTTGCTAAGAAAAATAGTAAAAAAGCCAAAAAACCAAGTTTTTCTTTTGCACGTATGCTTAACAAAACCAAAGCTTTTTTGGTAGATGATTATGAAGATAATTAGTCATTTTAAAGTCCATTTTCAAAGCAATCTAATGGGTAAATATTACTTGTTTTAGTAACAAGTGCCTCATTGTTTAAGTTATGAAGGATATTAACTATAGGTTTGATCTACCAACCCACCATAAAGCTATTATCAGAGTGATAGGGGTAGGGGGGGGCGGCAGCAATGCAGTCAATAACATGTATAAGCGTGGTATTAAAGATGTCGCCTTTATTGTGTGCAATACCGATGTTCAGGCACTACAAAGTAGTCCTATACCCATTAAGCTCCAAATTGGTGCAGCACTTACCAGTGGGCTAGGAGCTGGTGCCAATCCAGAGGTAGGCCGTAATGCTGCATTAGAAAGCAAAGAAAGTATTCGAGAATTACTTGATGATGATACAAAAATGCTTTTTGTTACCGCTGGAATGGGTGGAGGAACCGGCACAGGCGCAGCACCTGTAATTGCTAGTATTGCCCGTAAGCAGGGAATTCTAACAGTTGGGATTGTAACCCTGCCTTTTTCATTTGAAGGGAAAAAAAAACATTTGCAGGCCCAAGAAGGCATTGATGAATTGCGCAAACATTGTGACACTGTTCTTATTATTTTAAATGATAAAATCCAAACCATATTGGGCGGTCTTTCTATTAGTCAGGCTTTTCTGGAAGCAGACAATGTGTTAACCACTGCTGCTAAAAGCATTGCAGAGATTATTACGGTACCAGGTTATGTAAATGTTGACTTTGAAGATGTTAAAACGGTAATGAAAAATGCCGGTGCAGCCGTTATGGGGTCTGGTGAAGCAGAAGGTGAAGGCAGGGCCTTACAAGCTGCTGAAATAGCACTTGCTTCTCCTTTGTTAGATTATACCGATATCCGTGGGGCAAAAAAGATACTGCTATCTATTGTTTCTGGCCAGGCAGCTGAGCTCCAAATGGATGAATTAACTATTATTACCAATTATATTCAAGAACAAACTGGTAATGATGCTGAAATGATTTTTGGACATGGTTCTGATCCAGAAATGGCAGAAAAAATTAGGGTTACTGTTATTGCCACTGGCTTTCATAGAGAAGAAGAGGCAGGCCATCACCATGCTTTTGATTCTTCGAAGTCACATGTTATTAACCTTGACGGTCAAACCTTCCATCATGCAGCACCTAATAAGCAAACCTTACAAGCTTCAACTGAAAAAACAGTGATAGAGGTGCCACTAAAAGCAGCTAAAAAAAGCGTCAAAGAGTCCAGTGAAATGCAAGAGCCTGCCATACAGTTGCCCTTACCGTTTAGCCCTCCTCAGGAAGTAGTCTTAGAAAAAAGTTGTCCATATGGACATACCATTGCCAACCACACCAAGCGTAGTAGTACGCCCAGAAGCTGGGACGATCGCTATTTGAAAGAACAATTAGCCATACCTGCTTATTTAAGAAAAAAAATAGTCCTTGATGAGATAGAGAAAAAAACAGAATGGAAGCGTTATCAGTTAGAAGATCCGTTAGATAAACCCTCTTTAAAAGGCAGTGATGGATAAAAGCAAATCGTTTTTTTGAGCCCTATGGCAGGTATGCAATTTTACCAATTGCATGAACAGACCCATCCATTCAATTTAACCACTGAATCAAGACGTTCTTTCAAAACCTTGCGCACTATGATCGTCAGCCAAACAACCATTCAATCCGTTCAGCATGCTGCACGTATTGAGGAGGTAGTTGCAGATTTTTTATCTCTTAAAAAAAAAGGACAAAATTTCTGGGCCTGTTGTCCGTTTCATCACGAAAATACCCCTTCTTTTTCAGTATCTCCCTCAAAAGGGTTTTATAAATGCTTTGGCTGCGATGCTGCTGGAGATGTTATAACTTTTGTACAGCAGATAGAAGGCTTGTCTTTTGTAGAGGCTATTACCTATCTGGCCCAAAGGTATGGCATACCGGTACAATCTGCCGAAAAGGTTCCCCATGATTTACAGGATTATAGAGCCAAAGAAAGTCTATATATTCTGCTGAATTTAGCTAAAGATTATTACCAAGATCTACTGAGGCATCATGCAGAAGCAGCTAGACTCGCTTTGCCTTATTTGGATCAACGGGCCATTCCATCTGCAATCGCAACAAAGTTCGAGCTAGGTTATAGTCTAAATAGCTGGGACGCATTCTATAAATTTGCCATGGCAAAAGGCGTAATGCTAGAACAACTGGTTGCGGCAGGGTTGGTTATCCAAAATGGTACTAAGGTATATGACCGCTTTCGAGGCAGGTTAATGTTTCCTATTCACGATAGTAGTGGGCAAGTGGTTGCCTTTGGTGCGCGCCATATGACTAAGGCTGTAGATAGTCCTAAATATGTCAATTCATCTGAAACACTTGTCTACCAAAAAGGCAAGTTATTGTATGGTCTGTCTTTTGCCAAGCAGGCGATCAAGCAGACCAGTAATTGCTACCTAGTAGAAGGATATACCGATGTGTTAGCCTTTCATAGAGCAGGCTTAGAAGCAGTAGTTGCCTCTGCCGGTACGGCACTTACCGAAGCACAAATAGACCTTTTGTGTCGCTTTACTACTAAGGTTACCTTAGTTTTTGATGGAGATCAAGCCGGTATTCAGGCTGCTTTGCGTGGTATAGATCAATTGTTAACCAAGGGGCTTGAGGTCCAGGTTATATTATTGCCTTCAGGAGAAGATCCAGATAGCTATCTAAGTAAAGTAGGCGTAGATGCTTTTAACCACTATATCCATTGTGCTGCTCAAGACTTTATTACCTTTAAGGCTAGTTTTCTACTCAACCAATCTACGCAGCAGAGTCCAGTAGAACAAGCAAAGTCCATAAAAGAAATTGTGCAAAGCATTGTAGCCATTCCTGATGAAATACAACGTAGGCTATTTCTTAAAAAATGTAGCAAGCTCTTTGCTATAGAAGAAGAAGTGCTTTTTGCCACCTATCATGCATTGCGTGATCAAGCTACTACAGTGTGGCAGCCCAAAAAAACATTTTCCAATCAGCATAATAGGCAAAAGAACAACCCTTATGTAGACCAAAAAAATCTTCCCTTTACCAATAAGCTTACGGCAAGTATTGCAGCCTATGAGCGAGAAATTATGCGTATTCTATTGAACTATGGTACGACAAAATTATCTGAAAACAAACCATTGTATGCATATATTCTTTTAGAATTGGATGATGTGGTCTTTAGATCTGCTGATTGCAAAGTTCTCTTTGACCACTGTAAAGCAGTAGGTAAGCAAGGCGGCTTGGTGGATATGCAGTGCTGTTTAGATAGTACAGATGAAACTATTAGAAAAATAGCCATTGATATAACAGCCTCTCCCCATGATATTAGTGAGGCGTGGGTCAAAAAATATGGTATTTATACCATAGAAGAGGGGCAAAATCTACAAAAGATGAGTTTAGAGGTTATTCTTAGATTAAAGATTCGGTTGATTCAAGAGCTGATTGAAGAAAATAGAGCAGCACTTAAAGAGGCATTGTCTCAAGATGATGAACTACACTTGTTACAAATTCACCAATTGCTTAAAGATGCTGAGTGCAGGATTGCCAAACAATTGGGTACCGTAGTGGCACAATAACCTAAATTGTATTGGAAGAGCATAAACAAGCTTTAAACCTAAAAATGCAGCAATAGGAAGAGGTCTATTCAGCATTTTTGTTTGTAATGAATTTTTTAAAGCTACTTTTTGCTTGATCAAAAAGTAGCCAAATAACTTAAATATACGAATGGTGGTTATCCTTAAGTGGACGCTATTGCGGGAACAGCTACTTTTAGTTTAATTTTATTACATCTTTCAGATTATTAATAACATGAATTTTTATACCAAAAGATTTAAAAAAGGCTTGATGTTGAGCAGCAATAAATACCTCTTTAAATCCTAATTTCTCTGCTTCGGCTATTCTGGATTCAAGCCTTTGTACCTGCCTAAGTTCACCCCCTAATCCTACCTCTGCTATAAAACATTTAAAATTTGAAATAACCGTATCCTTGAGCGAGCTTACCACTGCCATACAGATGGCCAAATCCAATGCCGTATCCTCTACTCTCAAGCCTCCTGTAATATTTAAAAATACATCACGGTCATGTAGGCGTAAACCAGTCCGCTTTTCTAAGACAGCTAATAACATATTCAGTCTTTTAGGGTCATAACCTGTAGCATTGCGTTGAGGATTGCCATACCTAGTTGCTGTTACCAATGCTTGCATTTCAAGCATGAGTGGCCTAGTACCCTCTAAGCAGGAGCCAATCGCTATGCCACTTAAACCATGGTCTTGCCCGGAAAGTAACATGGAAGAAGGATTGTGAACAGCATGTAACCCACTGACCTTCATCTCATATATACCTAATTCTGATGTAGGGCCAAATCTATTTTTGATAGTTCGTACCATTCGATATAAGCATGTTTTATCGCCCTCAAACTGCAGTACCGTGTCTACCATATGTTCCAATAGCTTAGGTCCTGCCAAAGCCCCATCTTTATTGATATGACCTATTAAAAATATAGCTAATTGAGTGCTTTTGGCATAATGTAACAACTGTGTGCTACACGCTCTAATCTGGTTTATACTACCGATTGCTCCTTCTTCTTCTTGAGCATATAAAGTTTGAATGGAGTCTATAACCAATAAGGCAGGTTGCAAGTTATTTGCATGTTCCAGTATCTGAGCTAGTGCACATTCCTGTAACATAAAGCAGTTTGGCGCAGATAATGCTAGGCGAGTAGCACGTATTTTAATTTGATTTTCTGTTTCTTCTCCAGATACATATAGTACTTTAACCTCTTTTAACTGCAGGGCTATTTGTAGCAAAAGTGTTGATTTCCCAATCCCAGGCTCTCCCCCCAATAGTACCAACGAACCTGGTACAATCCCTCCACCTAGCACTCTATTGAACTCTACATCTTTAGTTAGTAGACGCGCATGCGTAGTTACTTGAATATCATCTAAGCTTTTAGGATGGTTAGTAGATAGCTTGGCTTCCATGGTACTACGCTTGGCGTTACGTTTTGTAGCAAATAAGGTTAGCCTATTCCATTCATGACAAGCGTCACACTTACCTTGCCATTTAACATATTCAAGCCCACAGTTTGTACACACATATGCCATACGATTTTTGATTTTTTAGATTAGATTTGTTGCAGAACGCTATTTCCGCTGGCTAACTTGTACTTAGCCTTGCGGCTTACATTCCGTTTAGTAGGTTGTGGTTTTGCGCGTCGTGTCTCCTGCAAATTCCAAACCATAAGCCAATTTTGCAAGAAATCTAATGTTTATGCACCATAATCCCACCGATTATTTTTGAAAATGATATGTATAGTCAAACAGATGCGCTATTTGATAGGGCGTCATTTTATTACACAAACTGTTCTTCTACCAATGACATGGCTCAAAAATACCTACTACATGCAGCAGAAGGAACAGTTTTTATTGCAGAGCATCAGTATAAAGGAAGAGGACAACGGAATAGTACTTGGCTATCAGCAGCGGGTAAAAATCTTCTTTTTTCAGTTATTCTCCATCCAGCATGGTTGACTATAGATCATCTTTTCGCTTTGAACATTATTACTTGTTTAGCCATTCATAATGTACTTATAGAACTCTTTCCTAAAGAGATTGCTATAAAATGGCCCAATGATATTTATTATTTAGATCAAAAATTGGGGGGCATTTTAATTGAAACCAATCTAGGGGACGGTCATACCATAAAAACGGCTGTAATCGGTATTGGGTTAAATGTGAATCAACTCCATTTTGCATCGGCTAAGGCCACTTCCCTAGCCCTACATAAGGGTGCTAGGTTAGATAGATCACTGCTTTTAAACCATATTATAGATGAATTAGGTAGGTATTATGGTCAGCTTCAAAGTGGTATGGTTGATTTGCTTTGGGAAAAATATACCGCTATACTCTACCGAAAAACAGGATTTCATATCTTTGTCACTACCGATGGCTGGCTGGAGGGGTCTATTGTAACGGTGAATAGACTAGGTGCTTTGGTTCTAGCAGGACGTAATGGCAAGGAATATAGTTACCAGCCTAAAGAAATTACTTTTATATGAACAACCAACCACCAGACTTTTCTGAAACCATTGTTATGGTAGATAAACCTGCTGGGTGGACCTCTTTTGATGTCGTCAAAAAGGTTCGTCATGCCTTAAAAATAAAAAAGATAGGTCACGCTGGTACCCTAGATCCGCTAGCTACCGGATTACTTTTGTTATGTACAGGCAGACAAACTAAAAAAATTAGTGCCCTTCAAGATCTAGATAAAGTCTATACGGGTCAAATGGTGCTTGGTAAGACTACTCCATCTATGGACTTAGAAACACCTTTTAATAGCTTATCTACCTATGATCATATCAGTGCAGAAATGGTAAAGGCTGCTGCTGCTACTTTTGTTGGGACTATTACGCAGGTACCTCCTATTTATTCGGCTGTTAAAGTAGATGGAAAAAGGGCCTATAAAATAGCTAGAAAAGGAGAAGAGGCTATGCTAACTCCCCGTTCTATTATAATCCATTCCTTCTTGCTCACGGCCATTGACCTACCATTTATTACGTTTAAACTAGTTTGTAGTAAAGGGACTTATGTACGTAGCCTTGCCCATGATTTAGGAAAAAAATTAGGCGTTGGAGGTTACCTGCATGCCTTATGCCGAACCCAAATAGGGGACTATTGTTTAGAAGAGGCCTATAGCCTAGAAAGATTATGCCAAACCAATAAATTATCCATTTAGCTAATTAGCTAATGGATACATCCTTTTTTGTAAAATTTGATGCGGATCTAGTTATAATTTAGTAAATTCGTATAAATATTACCTTTTTTCCTAAAAATGCAAGTGCCTAATCACTTAATTTTAACTTAATGCAAGCATGCTATCTGCATCTAGTAGCAACTATTCTTTTTTATTGCATTTACTATGAAAAATTATAAGATAAATTCATTATTCATGCACAAATATAGCTCCCTCTTTTTATTACTCTTATCTCTTTTAGGCCATCATGTTAACTTGTTTGCCAACCCTGCCAGTAATATTAGCCAGCCTTTAATACTACAAAAACAGCAAGCAATTCTTGAGCTTTATGAAAAAAAGCATTACGCCAGAGCTAATGAAGCAATAGAACTCCTTTTGCCTTTGTTAAAGAATAGAATAGAGCGTGCAAAATTTGAATACTATCAAGCTTATTGTAATTTCCATCAAAAAAGATATTTGGTTAGTGCCAATCAGTTTCATTTGCTTGTCAAGCAATATCCTGCTTTTCCGCAGGTAGAAGAAGCGCTTTTTATGCAAGGCTATAGTCTAGCCTTTGAAAATGTAGATATACGGCTAGATCAGACGACTACCTATGATGCCATGCGTTGTCTAGAGCACTACTTAGCAGTTTATCCAACCGGTGCTTATCTGGATAAAGCTTCGGATGCTTTACAAAAGTTACAAGGGCGTCTTATGCAAAAAAGTTTTGAGGCTGCTGCGCTGTATGTTCGTTTGGGCTATTATAATGCAGCTATTGTGGCGATTAAAAACTTTCAGCAAGCCTATCCAGAAAGTGCCTTCAAGGAAAAAGCACTGCGTCTATTGATCAAGTGTTACCAAAAATTGGCACTGGCAGCTTCCCATAAAGAAAAGAAAAAACAAATGAAACTATATAGTGACCAATGTGCCCAGCAGCTAGCGGAACATTTCAATGATAAAAAAGTCAATCTAGTAGAGAAGGCCCGTTCTAAATAAATACAAAACACCTATAGCATTTTACCATTATGAGCCTAAATAAAAAAGTATATCTAGTACCTAGAAATATACACGAGTTGATTGCACCTACTGGCAATATCTATGAAAGTACGGTTATCATTACGAAACGTGCCAAACAAATTGCTATGAACATGAAAGATGAGCTGGATCGTAAGTTAGATGAATTTATGTCTATTATTGATGAAAAAGACAGCATAGATGCTCAGCGGCAATATGAGATTACTCAGCATTATGAAAAACTGCCTAAACCTGTGCTAGAAGCAACTACCGAGTTTTTAGAAGGGGGGATTGCATTTCGTTATATTAATGAAGAAGCCTAAAAGCTTTTTGCTTGATAAAAAAGTAATAACAAAAATTCATTTTTTACCAATCTCGTGAAAAAATACCTCATCGCAGCTATTTTACAAGAGCCTTTTTTTCCTATTTTTACTGCCATACGGCAGCATTAGATATCCCATAAAACTAAACAGCGTCAAAAAGTATCCATTTAGCACTATGGTAGGGCTACGTATAAAAATGCCCCTTGTAAAATAATTGCGATCGGAAATCACACCTTACAGCTGAAATAGAAAAACAGTTGAGAGGAAGGCTGCAGCGTGGATTCTGTTTTTTCAGCTGTAAGGTGTGATTTCAGCAATTTTTTACCCAGGGCTTGATTTTTTGCTTACTTTTTTATCAAGAAAAAAGTAAGTTAAAAATACATTATTTACCAGTCCGCTGAACGGCTACGTCAAAAATAGTTACTATTTGGATAGAAGCATTTGCATAAACCATTTTGGCATTGGCATTTCGTTCTAAATAATAATAGCCTGCTACCAATTGTGCTATAATTTTTTTTAATTGATTAACCGTCACCTTAAGCCTAAAATTTTGGGTAAAAGTTGCTTCAGCAGTCAAATGCATCTGTATAAGTGGGTAATCCAACTTGCCCAGTAGCGTAGCTCGGATCAGTTGTAGCGCGTAATTAAAAAAACTTTTTTGTGCATCAGCTGGTAATTTGTAAAATGCTTCAGATTGGGTCATTAACTTGATAAAATCACTCCTATAGCAACTACGCATCCAATCGCTCAAACGTTCAAAGTTATCCTCAACACTTTGCTCAACTAATTGAAACGCTTTAGATAGATTCCCTTCAGCTAAAAAGGCTATTTCTTTATATCGATGTCCATCTAAATCGTTATATCTATAGCGCAAAAGTTGTTCAATAGCTTCTTCCGAAAAAGGTGGAATGGTATGCTGTTGCGTGCGAGATCGAATGGTTGGTAATATTTTTTCACTATTTGAACCAACTAATAAAAAAACACTATTAGCAGGTGGCTCTTCTAACGTTTTCAATAGGGCATTAGCGGCAGTATGATGGAGATATTCTGGCAACCATATAAGGACAATTTTATATGGCCCAATGAAAGGTTTTAAGCTAAGCTGTTGAATAATTTTATTAGCCTCTTTTCTACTAATTTGGCACTGCTTACCATCATAATGCATGGCAACAGCCCATTCTTGTAGGGTCAAAAAAGGATTTTCTTTTAGAGAGTTGCGAAATATTTCTAAATAGGCATTATCTGAGTGCGTTTCTGAGGCAGCAGTAGTAGCTTTTCTAGGAAAGACCAGTAGTAAATCTGGATGAGTCAATGCCAACATAGTAGCACAAGAAGAACAGCTGCCGCAAGCATCAGTTTCTGTACGAGCATTGCAATTTAAGTAAGTGGCAAAAGCTAACGCTAAAGCAAGATTAGCAGAACCAAGAGGACCTACAAAAAGTTGTGCATGCGGCACCTGATCTGTAGCAGCCATTTTTATTAACATGCTTTTACAAGCATCGTGCTCCAGTATTTTAGCAAACTGCATTACAATCAGACAACCTCTTTTTTCTTTTTATATTTTTGGTTGAAACGTTCAATTCTACCTGCTGTATCTACGAAAATTTTCTTACCTGTATAAAAAGGATGAGAAACATAGCTAACTTCTACCTTGAACAAAGGATATGTTTTTTTGTCTTCCCACTCAATGGTCTCTGATGTACGTATGGTAGAGCGGGTCATAAACTTAGCACCACTAGAAGTATCCAAAAAAACAACGGGTCTATATTCCGGATGAATTTCTTTTTTCATATATTAAATAGTATAATTTGCTGAGATAAAACTGCAGTCGCAATTTAAGAAAAATTTTTATCAAGAAAAAAGTAATAGTAAAAATTAATTTTTTACCATTGTTATAAACAAGATACTATGTATCCATTCACGACTGTGGTTTTTCTTCGGTTATATTTAGCAACTCTTT